>CAVEKJ010000003.1:19186-37838 GCA_963616205.1 Prevotella sp. | reverse complement strand
CTGCGTGGCCAGGAGAGGAAGAGCGCGAGAAGGGGAGACGGCCTTCGCTAACTCCGAGTGCTTCCCCTTCTCGCAAATTCCCGCCTTCCAAAAGGCAGAACCTTTATCAAAAAAATCATAAAAAGCAAATTCCCACATAAAAAAGAGACCATCGAACATCAAAACGTCCAACAGTCTCCCAAAAGAAAAAACCTCTTTTTATACCTTATTTATTTTTAACTTTCTCCAGCATCTCCTCAGCTCTCTCAACATCCGTCTTCTCATCCTTCGGAAGAACGATGTTCAAAATAATCGCAAACACCGCTGCCGGAACAATACCGGAACCGCCGAAGATCAGACTGATGGCCTGTGGCAGATGCACAAGGATCGCTGTATTGGAACCAAGTCCATAGCCAAGACCCAGTGCAACAGAAACGATCGTAACGTTTCTTGGTCCAACCGGCCACTTGGTGATCAGCTGGATACCACTGACAACAATTGATGAGAACATCATAACAGCAGCGCCGCCCAGAACACTCTGCGGCATGATAGAGATCAGTGCGGCAAGTTTCGGGAACAGACCACATGCGATCAGGAAGATTCCGCCTGTAGCGATACAGAAGCGGTTTACAACCTTATTCATGGCAACCAGACCAACATTCTGGCTGAATGAAGTATTCGGCAGTACACCGAACAGTGCCGCAAAAGAAGAACCAAGACCGTCACACATAACACCACCGGAAAGCTCTTTATCAGTAGCCTCTCTTCCAAGACCACCCTCTGTGATTCCGGAGATATCACCGACAGTTTCAACTGCAGTTACAATAAACATGATCATGATCGGAACGATCGCACGGGCATCAAACACCCATTTTACAGGCATCAGTGCCGGTACTGCAAACCATTTCGCCTGGGCAACCTTGTCCCAGTTCAGAACCCATGCCTTTGTAGCCTCCACAGTGGCACCTGTGTCATCTACATATGTAAATGTTGTCGGAAGTACCATGGCCATGATACTTACCAAGACATATCCCACGATAATACCAATGAGAATGGAAGAAAAGCTTGTGAAACCTTTTGTACCATGCTTCAGTGCAATGATCACGACCAGAACCACAAAGCCCACAAAAAGGTTTTCAATGGAGCCGTAATCCTTGGCAGAGCTTCCGCCTCCGAAAGAGCTGATTCCTACACTGATCAGTGAAAGACCGATTGAAAGTACAACTGTACCGGTTACAACCGATGGGAAAAATCTTCTCAAAGGTTTCAGAAAACCTCCCAGGACCGTCTCAAAAAGACCTCCGAGAAAGCTGGCTGCCATGATCGCGCCATAGGCTGCGATTCCATTGCCCATGACTCCGGCAACGCTCTGACATACACCAATGAAACCAGAACTGGTTCCCATAACGATAGGCAGCTTGCCACCAACCGGTCCGATCGTAAAGACCTGTACAAGTGTGACAATTCCTGCGATCAGCATTGCATTCTGAAGTAATGCAACCTGAAGATCCCCTCCTGCTTCGATTCCGCAGGCTGCCGTGATGATCAGAAGCGGGGTAAGGTTACCCACAAACATGGCAAGCACATGCTGCAGTCCAAGGGGAATGGCCACCTTAAGAGGTGGGCGGCCGTCCAGCTCATAAGGGCTGGCTGTGTTTTTTTCCTGTTTTTCCATAATGAATCCATCCTTTCTTTCCCTATGCCCTGACGATAACAACAGCATAAGATTCCGTCCATGTTGGACTGAATAGCATAAAAAAGAGGGCAGTTATATCCATCGCTGAATATAACCGCCCCGTTATCTGTCAGTACACGTATCGTATCTCTTTAAGATACTCTTATCTGAACCGTTATTTCAGACTCCTGAAAAACGGGTTCATTATACATTATCTGGCTATCTATATCAAGTATGTATTAACAAGTTGTCTCTTTTTTTGCAGCCTTTTTTGCCTGGCTCACGCTCCAGAGCTCGTCGGCCTGTTTCTTCCATACTTCTGCGTAATGATCGCATTTTGCACAGAGGTGCTCTGCGGTCTCCGGAGACTGGAGGTCTGTGGATTTTGCACCGGAACGCTCAACCATCTTGCGGAGAAGCTCCGGATTCTCAAGCATCGGGCACGGACGAAGCATGTTTTTGTTGAATGGCTGTCCTTTATGATACTCCATAAAGATCGGGCTCTTCAGTGCCTCAAGAAGTGTGTGCTCCTTGATGTTTGTGTTGGAGAAGTGGATAAATACGCAAGGATCTACATCGCCGTTTGCATTGATATGAAGGTAACGACGGCCACCTGCGATACATCCGCCTACATACTCTGCATCATTCTGGAAGTCCATAGTAAAGAGAGATTTTGTAGCACGGTATTTACGAACGCTGTCGTACATCTTGATTCTCTGCTCCGGTGTCGGAAGAAGATCTGCTGCCGCATCATTTCCAACTGGCATATAATGGAAGAACCATGCAAAATAAGCTCCACACTCGATCAGATGATCAAAATATGCCTCACTGCTTACAGCCTCAACGTTCGCAGATGTGTAGCATGTGGAAATACCAAACGGAAGTCCGTGACTCTTCAGAAGATCCATGGCATGCATAACTTTCTGATATACACCATCTCCACGACGACCGTCTGTTGTTGCCTCTGTTCCCTCAAGGCTGATCGCCGGAACAAAGTTCTTCACACGGAGCATTTCCTGGCAGAACTCCTCGTCGATCAGAGTTCCGTTTGTGAAGGAAAGGAACTCGCAGTCCGGGTTCATCTCACAGATCTTGATGAGGTCTTTTTTGCGGACAAGGGGCTCACCACCTGTGTAGATGTACATATAAGTTCCAAGTTCTTTACCCTGTTTAACGATAGAATCGATGGTCTCAAGATCCAGATTCAGTTTGTGGCCATACTCTGCTGCCCAGCATCCTGTGCAGTGAAGGTTACATGCGCTGGTAGGATCAAGAAGGATCGCCCACGGTACGTTGCAGTCGTTCTCCTCAGAAACCTTCTGCTGTGTTGCGCTTCCCTTCAGGCTGGCATTTACGATAAAGTTACGGAAGAATGTCTGACGTACTCCCGCATCCAGCTGATACATACGAAGGATCAGCTGATACCAGTTGTCCTTTGCCTCGATGGAATGGCGGATAGCGTTCCTCTGTCCTGCATACCAGTCATCCGGTGTTACTTTATCAACCATTTCCATGATCTTCGGTATATTGGTCTCCGGATCCTTCTCAAGATAATCCAGTGCTTTTGTTACTGTAGCTGTAAGAGCAGCCTGTTTTGCTTTGTCAAAAATTCCCATCTCTGTTTCCTCCTTATGTTATCCTCTAAAAAGTAGTTATGATTATTTCTTATGTTTACAGCCGGTTCTTAATGATCCGGATCGTCAGAAGTGCCACACATAAATTCAGCAGTCCTTCCAGAAAAATGGAAAATCCTACCAGAATCATCATAGTCGCCGCTGCATCAAATGGCCGGATAAAAACCAACACTCCGATCACTCCTGTAGCCAGTGCTACGATCAGGATCTGCCACCACTGGGCCAGTCCGAATCGCTTTGCGTCAACGGACATCTGGATCTTAAACAGTGCATCTGCCAGGATCAGGATTCCGAATACAGAAAAGATCAGATCCACTGCAAAGTTTTTCCTGGCGATCATGATCACACCCACCGCCATCAAAAGAATCCCGAATGCCAGATCAAACTGAAAAGCCAGGCAAAAAGCATCTCTTGTAAAATAGCCGCTGACCTTAATGGCCCCGTACAGGATCAACATGGTTCCCATCAGTACACAGAGCATTCTCACGGAGCTTTCCGGCTTTGCCATCAGAAAGATACCCAGTGCACAGAACAGTAATGACATGATGATGTAGATATTTTTTACGATCTTCAGCTGTTTCAATTCTTCCATACGTCGCCTCCTTAACAACTGTTTTTTCTCATTAATACGGATTATACATCACCGTGTTGTGTAAAAAAACAGACAAAAAAGAGCCAGTGCCCAAATTTCAGGCACTGGCTCCATTTTAACCAATTATATTAAAACGCTTCCTTCATACGTTCATAATCTTTTTCCAGACTGATCTGATAGATATGTTCCAGTTTATGCATATCCGACAGGATATCATAGTCCATATCATGCCGCAGCCAGTCCAGGATCACTCCCACAAATACACATTTATAGTACCGGATCACCAGACGTTTGTCCTCCTGATCCATCTCAAAGTCTCCGACTGCCCGGCTGATCAGTTTCTCCACCACATGTTCGGCAGCATGGTCCAGATAATCCGCAAACACATCTCTCTGGATCGAACAATATAGATGGACCATAGCTTTTTTATTTTTCTGAACTGCATTGACAAGGATTTCCATACATTCACTGACAGATTCCGGAGCTCTCTGGCTGTTCAGGATCTCGTCCAGTTCTTCCTTTACCATGGCTTCCACCGCATCCGGAATATCCCGAAAATGGTAATAAAATGTATTCCGATTCACGCCACAGCGCTCCACAATGTCCTTCACCGTGATCTTGGACAGTGGTTTCTCATTCATAAGTTCCGTCAATGTCTGCAATATAATCTGTCTTGTAAAACCTGGCATTTTCTCTCCCCCATCACAAACTTTCCTCGGGCTGTTTCCTTATTATGTCACAAAAATAACACTCTTTCAAGCAACAACATGATCGAAAATGTCCATAAAAAGCAAAAAATTTCGTCAGATTTCTTCTTTCTGTTCCTGTACTTTTTTCTCCGGCTGAACATGAACAATACCTTCCGCAACCGTATGGTTTCTGACCTGTTCTACCACAATGTCCAGGTTTTTCCAGCTGCACCGGAACTGTTCACCATCCTCCGGCACACGTTTCAGCACACCGCAGACAAAGCCGCTGAATGTATCATATTTTTCCACCGGAAACTCCAGATCCATGGCTTCTGCCACATCATCAAGGATCGCACCACCCTGCACTCTCCAGATATTTTCTCCTATCTTCTCAATATCATCGGGCTTGGGCAGGTCCGTCCGGTCATCAATATCTCCCACCAGCGTTTCCACCAGATCATGGAGGGTAACGATTCCCACAAAACATCCGTATTCATCCAGCACTACCGCAAAATAATCCCGTTTCTCCCGCATCTCCCGGAAGATCAGATTGGCACGCATGGACTCCGGTACAAAAAATGGCGGATAACAGGCTTTTTTGAGAACTGCTTCCCTTTCTCTGCTATCCAGACGGAAATAATCCCGGGTGTCCAGAATATATACGATATCATCCTCATTTTCCCCACATATCGGGTAAAAAGTATGACGGTTATCCCGGATCACCTGTTCCCATTTTTCGTCCGAATCTTCCATATAAAGAACAACCACATCCCGTCTGTGGGTACAGATCTCGTCTGCGTCGGTATCATCCAGATCAAAAACATTCTGGATCATCTCGCTCTCTTCCTGCTGGATACTGCCCTGTTCATTTCCTTCACTTAAAAGCATGCGGATCTCATCTTCCGTAGCCTGATCCTCTTTTTCTTCCGGCCGGATCCCCATAAGGTGCAGCACTCCGTTGGCAGTGGCTGTCAGGAGTGCGGTGGCCGGCCATACCGCAAGAAGGGCAACTTTAAGCATTCCTGCAAGCCGGAGGGAAAGCTCATCCGGATTCTTCATTCCCAGACGCCTTGGCACCAGCTCTCCAAACAGAAGACTTACATAAGAAAGCAGTATTGTTACAAGGATCATACATACGATCTTCAGAACATTCTGTGGCACATCCACACCGGCTTTCAAAAGTGCCGCTGTCATAGGCTGTGCAAAATATTCTGCCGCAAAAGCACTCTGTAAGAATCCCGCTGTAGTTACAGTCACACGGATCGCTGTCATAAAATGCGCCGGCTGTTCTGTGATTTTCATCAAAATCTGTGCCCGGTGGTCTCCCTCTTCTGCCATCTCTTTCATCTTGGGTTCATTCATGGACAGAACCGCGATCTCCGCGCCTGCAAAAACAGAGTTCAGAAAGATCAGGAACACCAGTAAAATAATTGCCTGTATCATTTTTTATTCCCCTCAGTATAGTCGTCCGGAAGTATTCCGAACCGGTTATAATACAGAAAGCGGACTACTGATCCGCTTTCCCGTTTCGTATTTCGAATTATTACTACATAAGATAGCATAAGCCATCCGGTCTGTCAAACTGGGGAGCCGGTTCTCCCACCTGATATAAAAAGAAGCAGCATTTTTTACTCTGCTGCCTCTTTGTTTTCCATATGATGTTTCGGAAATTCCATAATGATCTCCGTTCCCTGTCCCGGCTCACTGTTAAGCCACAGCCTGCCGTTCAGCGTCTTCACTCCATGTTTTACAATGGAAAGTCCAAGTCCGGTTCCGCCGATCTCCTTGGAATGGCTTTTATCCACCCGGTAAAAACGCTCAAAAATGCGTTCCTGATCTTCTTTCGGAATACCGATTCCCGTATCCCGCACTGTCACACGGACCACATCTGTGTCATCCTTCAGTCTTACAGAGACCGCTCCTCCATAATGATTATATTTAATGGCATTATCACAGACATTATAGAGAACTTCTTCCATGATCGTCGGCACCGTTTCCAGCACGGTACTTCCGCCTTCCATATACATATGAACCTCCTGCTTTTCGGCAGCTTCATGTAAGGTGGAAAAAATATCGTGGGTCAGGCTGTAAAGATCCAGTTCTTCCCACTGATAGGGAAGGCCGCCTTCATCCAGACGGGAGATCCGGATCACATCCCCAACCAGACGGATCAGCCGCTGTGCCTCTTTGTAGATACGCCCTGCAAAAACTTTCACATCTTCACCCTTCACAAATCCGTCCTGCATGATCTCCGCAAAGCCGGAAATGGAAGTCAGAGGTGTTTTCAGCTCGTGGGAAACATTGGCGGAAAATTCTCTTCGCAGCTGTTCCCGTTCTACTTTTTCGGTCACGTCCACCAGAAGGATGACTGCACCTTCTACTTTGTTTTCTCTTGTGACAGGATTTGCGATCACCTGGATGTCGCTGCCATCCAGGCGGAGGATCTTGTCCTCATGATTTCCCTCAAGCACCTGCTCCACAACGCCCCGGAATTCCTCGGAACGGTTCAGAAGGTATACGCTTTCCCCGGTTCTGATCTCATTTACCTTAAGAAGCTTCCCGACACTGGAGTTTCCGGAAAGTACCATGGTGTAGCGGTCGATCACAAGAAGGCCTTCCTGCATGTTCTCCGTAATAATGGAAAACTCCTTCTGCTGCCTTCTAGCTGACTCAAGCTGCAGACGGATCTGACGGTTCTGACGGTAGATCCTGCTGATAAGAGGTTCCACTTCTTCATACACATTAATGTCCTCCGGATGTTCCAGATTCAGATTGTTGAGAGGTTCCACCACCTTGCCGGAAAGCCTGGAAGCAAATACCGCGGAAAGAACAAGGATCAGGAACAGCACGCCCAAAAGGGACGGCACCAGCTGCCAGACAAGCGCAAACGCCGATTTCTGAGTGCCGGAGACACGAAGGACATTGCCATTGTCCAGGCGCAGCGCATAATATATGGTCTTTTCGGAAAGTGTGGAAGACATTCTCTCATCTTCCCCTTCTCCGTTAAGCTCTGCCTCACGGATCTCTTTTCTGTGGCCGTGATTTCCCATGCTTTCCACATCAGCTTCGCTATCATAGAGGACTTTTCCACTTTCATCCACATAGGTGATCCTGGACTCCGCATTATTCAGCTGATCCAGATAATCTGTCCCTGCCGCTTCTACTCCTCTGGAAATATAAGCCGCTTCTTTTTTCAGCTCATTCATCAGCTGACGCTGAAAGGAATGAGAAAGGATTCCAATGACAAATGCCAGTCCCAGCACAGTAACCATGGTTGAGACCAGCATAATATACTTAAATATTTTTTTACTCAAAATGATCATTCTCCGGTAAGATAATTGTCGGTGTGACTGGCACTGTTTCTGTGGACTCCGGTGATGGAGTATTCTACCCACTCTGCAATGTTTACAGCATGATCGCCGATACGTTCAAAATACTTTGCAGCCATGAGAATGTCAAGACCTAATCTTGCATCCGGGCTTCCGCTGCTTAAGATCTCAACCAGTTTTTCCTTGATCTCATTGAACGCATTATCCACCTTGTCATCATCGGTAATGACCTTTCTGCAGAGTTCCAGATCACCTTTTACAAAGGCATCAATGCTTTCTGTCACCATGCGGACTGTATCCTCAGCCATCTTTCGGATGTTGATGCTTTTTCCGGTAACTGCTTTGTCCTCGATATGTTTGGACAGATCCGCAATATCTGCCGCCTGGTCACCGATCCGCTCCATATCTGAGATCATTTTCAGTGCTGCGGAGATGGATCTTAAGTCACCGGCTACGGGATGCTCGTGGAGAAGCAGTTTCATACAGAGATTTTCAATCTCTCTTTCCTGAGAATCGATCTCTTTTTCTGTCTCAAAAATTTTGTTGATCAGCGTGATCCCGCCTTCACCCTGAATGGCTCTGGCAGAAAGAGAGATGGCTTTTTCGCAGAGGCTTCCCATAGTGATCAACTCCACATGAAGCTCTTCCAACTGTCTTACAAAACGTTCTGACATAATATCAACCAAACCTTCCTGTAATATAATCCTCGGTACGCTTGTCCGCCGGCATGGAGAACAGCTTGTCGGTATCCGCAAATTCCACTACCTCACCAAGAAGGAAGAAGGCTGTTTTATCGGAAATACGGGTTGCCTGCTGCATGTTATGTGTGACCATGACGATGGTATAATCCTTCTTAAGCTCTGCTGCCAGATCCTCAATCTTAGAAGTAGAGATCGGGTCCAGTGCGGAGGTTGGTTCATCCATCAGAAGGACTTCCGGCTGTACCGCAAGGGCACGGGCAATACAGAGTCTCTGCTGCTGTCCACCTGACATACCGAGAGCACTTTTTTTCAGGCGGTCTTTGACCTCATCCCAGATGGCCGCATCCCGGAGAGAGTTTTCCACGATCTCATCCAGCTTCGCCTTGGAACGGATGCCGTGAGTTCTTGGGCCGTATGCAATGTTATCATAAATGCTCATCGGGAACGGATTGGGCTTCTGGAATACCATACCAACACGCTTACGCAAAAGGTTCACATCCATGTCTCCGTAGATGTCTTCGCCGTCAAGCTCTACCTTTCCGGTGATGGTACACCCCTCTACCAGGTCATTCATTCGGTTGAGGGATTTCAGAAGTGTGGATTTACCGCAGCCGCTGGGGCCGATAAATGCGGTGATCTCCTTTTCCGGAATCTCCATATTGATGCCTTTCAGTGCATGAAAGTTTCCGTAATGGAGATTCATATTATCTATCAGGATTTTTGTTTTTTCACTCATGATCGGTTCATTATCCTTTCGCTATTTTTCTGGCTACCAGACCGGACAGGCCGTTGATAACAAGTACAAACGCCAGAATGACTACGGCTGTTGCGGATGCCTGGTTTACATGAAGTCCTTCGCTGGAAAGTACATACATATGAAGTGCCAGGGTACGTCCGGAGCCCATCAGACTGTCCGGAACTGCCGCAACGGTACCGGAAGTATAAAGAAGTGCTGCTGTCTCACCAACCACACGGCCGATGGCAAGAATCACACCTGCCAGGATTCCGGGAACTGCGGAAGGAAGTACAATGGTAAAAATGGTACGGAGTTTTCCTGCTCCCAGTCCGAAGCTTGCTTCACGGTAAGAATCCGGAACAGCTTTCAGCGCTTCCTCGGAAGTACGCATGATCAGGGGAAGGACCATGATCACCATAGTCAGCGCACCGGAAAGAAGAGACATGCCCCAGTGCAGTGCGGTTACAAAGAACAGCATACCGAACAGACCATATACGATGGATGGAATACCGGAAAGTGTCTCTGCCGTGATACGGATCAGTTTTACAAAACGGCTGCCTTTTTTTGCATACTCTACAAGGAAGATTGCTGCAAAAATTCCTACCGGTGCCGCGATTGCCAGAGATACCAGCGTCATGATCAGGGTATTGATCAGTGACGGGAGAAGGGAAACGTTCTCTGAGGTATAGGTGAAACTGAACAGGCTTGCGTTCAGATAGGGGATACCTTTTACCAGCACATAGCCGATCAGGAAAAACAACAGTGCAAAAGTGATCAGCGCACCAAGTAAGGTAAGGAACGCCAGGAGTCCTGCGCCAGGATGTCTGGCGTAGGATTTCAGCTGGTCTCCTATGGAAAGAGTGTTTCTTTTTTTCATATTTTCGGTTGTTCCTGCCGCAGGATCTGCGGCTACAGATACGTTAGTTTGCATGTTCCGCCCTCCTGTTCAGCAGTGAAAGACTTAAGTTGATGATAAGGATAAATACAAAGAGTACAACTCCTGTGGCGATCAGTGCTTCTCTGTGAAGTCCTGATGCATATCCCATCTCAGTTACGATGTTTGCGGTCATGGTACGGACACCCTGGAGAATTCCTTTTGGCATTCGTGGCTGGTTTCCGGCTACCATGATCACGGCCATGGTCTCACCGATGGCACGGCCGATTCCAAGAACGATGCCTGCCAGGATTCCGGATTTTGCTGCCGGAAGCATCACAAAGAAGATGCTGCGTTCTTTTGTTGCCCCAAGTGCCAGGGAACCTTCGTAATAGCTTTCCGGAACACTTCGTACTGCGGATTCTGTAACTCCGATGATGGTTGGAAGGATCATGATACCAAGAAGGATACAGGCTGCCAGCATGCTGCTTCCGGTTCCTCCGAACAGCTGACGGATCAGAGGTACCAGGAGAACCAGGCCGAAATAACCATATACGATAGATGGAACACCAGCCATCAGTTCAATACCGGATTTCAGTGGTTTGTAGATTTTTTTCGGGCAATATCTTGCCATAAACACGGAGGTAAAAAGTGCGATGGGCACTCCGATGAGGATGGCTCCTGCTGTTACATAAATACTTGCCACGATCATTGGCAGGATTCCGAATTTATCGTTGGTTGGCCGCCACTCTGTTCCGAAGAGGAATTTTAAGGGGCCGATCTTTCCCATTGCCGGAAGGCCGTTTGCAAAGAGGAACACGCAGATCAGAAATACTGCGAGTACCGATGCACAGGCTGCAATGAGGAAAACGATCTTCATGGCCTTTTCTCCTAAATGATTCATAAAACACCTTTCCTTTTAATTCTTACAGAGAGCGGCCATCTGGTCATGATCATCGCTCTTCGTAAGATACTTCAATCGTTTTCTGCGAAAATTATTTTGTTACATCTGCCCAGTCTGTGATGTCGCCTGTGAAGATGGATTTTACCTGGTCGCTTGAAAGCTCCTCAAGGTCATTATCATTGTTTACGATCACTGCGATACCATCTCTTGCGATCTCTGTGGATTTAACACCTTTTGCTGTTTCTTCGTCTTTCAGATCACGGGATGCCATTCCGATATCACATACACCTTCTGTTGCGCTGTTGATTCCTGTTGTGGAGTCGCTGACCTGAACCTCTACGGTGATGTCTTTGTTTGTTTTCTGATATGCTTCTGCAAGTTTCTCCATTACAGGGCCTACGGAAGAAGATCCCATAACTACGACTTTGCCTTTTGCATCGCCTGCTTTATATGCTTCTGCTTTGTCATCAACTTTGATGTAGCCTTCTTTTTCGATGATGTCCTGTCCGTCAGAGCTCATGATGTAGTTGATGAAGTCCTGTGCTGCATCGCTTAATTTGTCTCCGGTTACAATGTTGAACGGACGTGCTACTTTGTATGTATCGTCTGCAACGTTCTCTGCGGTTGCCTCTGCTCCGTCGATCTTTACGGCTTTTACAGTGTCATTGAGGGAACCTAAGGATACGTATCCGATGGAGTTCTCATCGCCTGCTACTGTGGTAAGCATTACATCGGTGTTGTTTGTGATGCTTGCTTCCTGTGTTGTCATATCTACTTTCTCGCCGTCTTTTTCTTCTTCGATTCCAAACAGCTCTACGAACGCTCCACGTGTTCCGGAACCGTCCTCACGGGAAATTACGTCGATTGCTCCGGACGGCGCTGCCATTGCTACTGTGCCCATTACTGTTGTTCCAATAAGTGCTGCTGTTAAGATACCTGCGATTCTTTTTTTCATAATTGTTTTCTCCTCATTTCTATGATCATTTTTGTTTGCTTACTGCTTAAGTACAGGTGTTATTATAGAAATGGAAGGTAAAATATAAAATCGCGGTTTTGTAAAATTTGAGTAAAAAAAGAACATGATTTAAAAAAGAGCTGCTCTCGCAGCTCTTTTTTAAATCACGTACTCATCCGCCTTCACAGCCTGCCAGTTCATCAGGTCTTCCAGCGTTATATTGTCTACCACACCTTTGATGGCGTCGTCCAGTTTTTTCCATAAGATCTGTGTGACACAGTTCTCCTCGCGGTCACAGATGGCACCGTTGTCGTCCAGACATTCCACAGGGGAAAGGCTTCCTTCTGTGAGGCGGAGGATCATGCCGATGGTGTATTTATCCGGGGTCTGCTGCAGTGCGTAACCACCCTGAGGGCCGCGGACGCTGCGGACGAAGCCTGCTTTGTTCAGGATAGAGATGATCTGCTCCAGATATTTATCTGAAATCTCCTGGCGTCTGGCTACGTCTTTCAGGCGGATCGGCTTGCCTGTATAGTTTGTGGCAAGATCCAGCATCAGTCTCACCGCATATCTTCCTCTTGTAGAAATCCTCATATGATATTTTCCTCCAATACTTCAATTCTTCTGGTCATCTTCACAATGTATAATATGTTAATAGGTTTTATTCGTTTTCTTTATTATACCCAAAAAAACTACGGGATACAATGGGATTAAGCGGATAAAATCATCCGCATTCGCTTAGAATAAAACCGGCGCCCCGGCAGCCTGCTTGGACAGGCATCAGGAGCGCCGTAAATAATTCCGCAGAATCTCGCTTCGGGGCAAAAGAAGCGGTCTTCGGGTCAATTATTTTGTAAACAGTGGTGTAGAGTAGTAACGATCTCCGCTGTCCGGAAGAAGTGCTACGATCACTTTACCCTTGTTCTCCGGACGTTTTGCAAGCTGGATTGCTGCATAGAGGGCTGCACCGGAAGAAATACCTGTAAGGATTCCCTCTTTCTTTGTGAGGAGTTTGGATGTCTCGAATGCATCCTCGTTCTCTACCGGGATGATCTCATCGTAAACCTTGGTATCCAGTGTTTCCGGAACGAAACCAGCGCCGATACCCTGGATCTTATGTGGGCCTGCTTTTCCCTCGGAAAGTACCGGAGATGTTGCCGGCTCAACAGCTACAACTTTCACATTCGGGTTCTGGCTCTTCAGATACTCACCTGTACCTGTGATCGTTCCGCCTGTACCAACACCTGCTACAAAGATATCTACCTTTCCGTCTGTGTCATTCCAGATCTCCGGGCCTGTAGTTGCTGCATGTGCCTTCGGGTTCGCCGGGTTCTCAAACTGTCCTGGGATGAAGCTTCCCGGGATCTCTTTGGCAAGTTCTTCTGCCTTGGCGATGGCACCTTTCATTCCTTTGGCTCCGTCTGTCAGAACGACTTCTGCGCCGTATGCTTTCAGGATGTTTCTTCTCTCAACACTCATGGTCTCCGGCATGGTGAGGATTGTCTTATATCCCTTGGCAGCTGCGATCGCTGCAAGTCCGATTCCTGTGTTACCGGATGTTGGCTCGATGATGGTTGCGCCTGGTTTCAGAACGCCTCTCTGCTCTGCATCTTCGATCATTGCCTTACCAATTCTGTCCTTAACACTTCCTGCCGGGTTAAAATACTCAAGCTTGGCAAGAATGGTAGCCTCAAGTCCCTCAGACTTCTCTACATTCTGAACCTCTACAAGTGGTGTGTTTCCGATCAGTTCCAGTGCGCTTCCGTAAATTTTACCCATGATTGTATCCTCCTTAATTACCTGTCTTTATTTCCTTATTTCCTAGTAACTATATATGCTTTCTGTGATTTGATTGAATTATATCATAGTACAGGGATTTGTCAATACATTTCAGAGAAAAAAACGCAGGAATTTTTTGCCTGAAAAATCCCTTCTGTAAAGCTTTCTGCCACATCTTTTTTACTTTTCTGATTCTGGTTAAAACTGCTGTTTCCGATCTGCAGCTCACCATCTCCAAGGCTGATCTCATACCCGTAAGAATCCTGCTGTTCCACGACAGAAAGGATCAGGCATTCCGTCAGCACAGCTGACACCGGATAGTAATACATACGCTCACCTCTTTATGTAATTATTTTATATAAAGATACCTTTTGACCCCAACATCTTTTACATATATACTATCATACTTTCCCACGTTGTCAGTCCCAATTTCACAATTGCTTTTTCCTACCTCCTTCTTTATAATATTTACAAATACAAAACACCCACACAGAAAGGACATGAATTTATGAAAAAAAAGCCTCATCTGATGGCGATCGTCCTGTTTCTGACGGGTCTTATCTGTATTGGACTGCTTTTTGGTTTAAGCTATAAAACCTACCAGAAGATCGATGCCGTTGACCAGAAAATGGCATCCGTGATCAAACCGGTCCAGCAAAAGCAGAAGTCCATGAAAGAAGACATCGAACTTTATACAGCTAAGATCGAAAAGAAACAGGCCGCCGACAAATACCTGCAACAACGGGCACAGACAGAAAAAGCTGTCAAAAACAACACCGGAGAACATGAGCGGGCACCGGAAGCCGAAAACAGCCAGAAAACGACCAAACCTTCTGTTTTCAGCGAAGCCGGCGGCGAAGGATTCACGGATGGCGGTGATGACACCACCTCTTCCGCCTCCAACGGCCACATCGTAGGGATTGATCCCGGACACCAGAGTGAAAATGTTGATATGAGTGCCACAGAACCTAACGGACCAGGTTCCTCCACCATGAAAGCCAAGGCTTCCACCGGAACCAAAGGTTCTTTCAGCGGCCTTCCGGAATATCAGCTGAACCTGGATGTTTCCCTTCTTCTGAAAAATATCCTGGAACAGCGAGGTTATCAGGTCGTGATGACAAGAACCGATAATGATACTGCCATCAGCAATAAGGAACGCGCAGAGCTGGTTGCTTCCGAAGGTGCAGAGATCTGTGTCCGTATCCACGCAAATGGTGATGATTCCGCCGATGTGTCCGGTGCACTGACCATGTGCCCGTCTCAGCAGAATCCCTATGTTTCCAGTCTCTATGACAGTTCCAACAAACTTTCCAAATGCATTATCGATTCCTACTGTGCGGCTACCGGATTCCAGAACCGCGGGATCATCTACACCGATTCCATGACAGGTATCAACTGGAGTACGATTCCGGTAACTATTGTGGAAATGGGATTTATGACCAATCAGAACGATGATCTGAAAATGGCAGATTCTTCCTTCCAGCAGACTATGGCAGAAGGGATCGCCAACGGAATTGATGCCTATTTTCAATCATAAAAAGGAGTTTATTTATGAAAAAAAATACATTTCTGTATATTGTGATCGCAGTGCTTGTCATTGCCCTGGCAGGACTTGGAGCTCTGAATGTCCGCTCCCTGGACAAGCTTGCGTCTCTTCAGACAAAAATCAATAAGCTGCAGAAAAGTGTGCAGGAGGTTTCTGACTCTGCCGCTGAACTCAGCAGCAAAGCCGATCAGCTGGATGCACTTTATCCGGATGATCCTACTGTTTCCAGCGCCGCTGCTGCCGCAGCTTCCTCTGAAACTCAGGAATCTTCCTCACAGGAAGCATCTGCAGATGCAGCCGCGTCTTCTGATCCTTCCGCATCTTCTGACAGCAAAGACAGTTCTTCTACCCAGGAAGAAGGAACTCTTTCTCCCTCCAGCGGAAGCAGCACTTTCACTGACAATTCGGACTCCAGTATGGACAACCTTCTGAACCAGTTACAGTCTCTTCTTCCCACCGATAACGGAACCTGGTCCGTGTATGTATGCAACCTTGCAAAAAATACCGAAGGAGCCATCAATGACCAGCAGATGCAGGCAGCCAGCCTGATCAAGCTTTATATCATGGGTGCCGTATATGAAGATTATGACAGTCTTTCCTCCAAATACAGCAAAGATACCCTGGACAATGCGCTGAATTCCATGATCACAGTCAGTGACAACGATGCAGCCAATACCCTTGTCAACTACCTCGGTGGCGGTGATGATGCAGCCGGAATGGCACGTGTGAACAAATTCTGCCAGGATCATGGATACACCAGCACATCCATGGGCCGTCTTCTTCTTGCAGATAATTCCAACGGAGATAACTACACTTCTGCAAAAGACTGCGGAAAATTCCTGAAGACCATCTATCAGATCGACAAAGGTACCACTACCGACAACAATGATACACTTGCAGGAGCGGAATACATGTACCGCCTCCTGAAAATGCAGACCAGAAAAAACAAGATCCCGGCTCAGATGCCTTCCGATGTAAAAGTTGCCAACAAGACCGGTGAACTGGACACCGTAGAAAACGATGCCGGCATCATCTATGACACAGCCAAGGGAATCGACCTGGTAGTCTGCTTTATGTCACAGGACCTCAACGATACTGCTGCCGCGCAGAACACCATCGCACAGGACAGCCGTGCGATCTATGGCTACTACAACGAATAACCAAAGAAAACATCTGCATTTTTTACCGGAAAGGAAAACATCATGAATCAGACGAAAGAGAAAAAAACAAGACATTTATTCTGGCCGGCGCTGCTGCTCCTGCTTCTTCTGCTGGCACCAGGCCGCATGGTCAGTGTGCAGGCAGCCTCTGACCAGAGTACGGTTGAGCTGAAACTCAGCCAGGGTATCCGCCGCTATGATTATGCTTACCAGGTCCTTGATCTGGTGAACCAGGAGCGTGCCAAAAAAGACCTGAACCCTGTCACTATGGATAAGAATCTTCTGGAATGTGCGATGACCAGGGCAGAAGAACTGACCGTTTACGCCAGTCACACCCGTCCCAATGGTTCCAGCTGTTTTTCAGCATTTCCTTATTTTGCAGACCCAAGTGAAAATCTTGCCATCAACCAGGCGACTCCTGAAGAAGTTATGGAATCCTGGATCGAATCTTCCGGACATTATGCAAATATCATGAATTCCAAGAATGTTTCTGCCGGAGTTGGCTGTTACTCACAGGACGGCCATCTTTACTGGATCCAGTGTTTTACTTCTCATGAGGCAGAAACCTGTACACAGCCTGCCAACCAGAATGTCTCCCCTGTTCTTTCCGTGCTTCCAAGCCTGGTGAACATCCATTTTAATGTATCTTCTCCTGTAAAATTTACAGAAGAACAGAAGACTCTGACCATTTATGCAACCTGTAACGGATTCAGCTATATGAGTTCCAGCCTCGACCCGTCTTCTTTTACATGGTCCACGGCCGATCCATCTGTTGCCACTGTAGACCAGAGCGGTGTGATCCGCCTGAAAAGCAAAGGAAACACAACAGTTACCGCAACACTGAAATCCTACCCTGACAAAATGCTGACTGCAGATCTCAATGCTTACTATGATCTGGAAGATTCCAAAGAAACATCCCTGACCTATACAGGTTCCTGGAATTATACCGGAAAGCCCATTACTTTTTCCCCTGTACTTAAGTTCCATGACCGGACACTGACAGAAGGAAAAGATTATACGCTGTCTTTCTCCAACAATCAGAACAGCGGTGTAGGAACTTTCACGATCACAGGTCTTGGCCTTTATTCCGGAACTCTGACGAATAATTTTGCCATCCGGCAGATCAGTGTCTCTCAGGCAGAGATTACTTTTTCCCAGTCCTCCTATCTGTATACCGGAACTCCACTGACCCCGAAACCCACTGTCACCTGGAATGGTACAACTCTGACAGAAAATGTGGATTATACACTCTCCTGGCATAACAATGACCAGCAGGGAAACGCTTATGTTACGGTTTCCGGTAAGGGAAATTTCACCGGTGAAAGAAATAAATATTTCTACATTGATCTTACACCGATATCTGAAGCTGAAGTCGGTGATATTCCGGATTATGAGTATGCCCCTGGCAAAGAATTCAAGCCGGAGCCAACGGTCACATTAAATGGTGTTACTTTAAAGAAAGATGTTGATTATACCCTTTCTTATTCTGATAACACCATGGCAAGTTCCAGAACCAACCGGCCTCGTGTCAATATAACTGGTATCGGCATTTACAGAGGTGGTTTTTCCAAATACTTCACTATCAACCCGCTGAAAATCTCCGGCGAGACGATCGAACTTCCGGATACAAACTGCGGAAGTGAATATGTAACCACTTTCCTGCAGAATCATCTTGTGATCACCTATAATGGCGTACAGCTGACATCCGATGATTACTCGATCACTTCCGTGCGCTGTTCTGCCGGCAATGAGATCCTTGATTTTTCTATTTCCTACAAGCAGAATTATTCCGGAACGAGACAGATGTCATCTGTAAAACTCTGTGATCTTTCGGATATTCCGGAACAGATCTTCAATGGTGATGCAGTAACGCCGAAACCGACTGTAAAATACGGCTCCGCTACACTTCAGGAAGGTACCGATTATGTCCTTTCCTGGACGGACAATACAAAGACCGGTACCGGATCTGTAACTGTCACCGGAATCAATAACTATTTTGGAAACCAGACCCTGACCTTTAAAATATCCGCTCCGGCTCCGACAGTTACACCAACTCCGAAACCAACTGCTACTCCGACTCCAAAGCCGTCCAGCACTCC
>CAVEKJ010000003.1:0-19064 GCA_963616205.1 Prevotella sp. | reverse complement strand
CTCCGTCGGTTGTGCAATTAACAGCGCCGGTGATCAAGGCTTCCACATCCTGGAACAGCTGTACACTCCGCTGGAACCGTGTAAAGAATGCCCAGAACTATATCCTTTACAGAAAAACAAATTCCGGGAAATACGTAAAGCTTAAAACTTTGAACGCAAATACCACCTCATACAAAGACACAAAGATCACCATTGGAACTAAATATTCTTATGTGATCCGCGCCAGCCGAAAAACTGCATCCGACTATATTTACAGCCCAACCAGTAAAACAGCGACAGTCAGCCCGAACTTAAGCCGTCCGTCCATAACCCTTAAAACCCAGAGCGGAAAACAGACGCTTTCCTGGAAAAAAGTTCCCGGAGCAACCGGCTATGTCATCTATCAGAAAAAAGGAAACGGCTCCTTCAAAAAAGTAAAAACCGTTTCCGCCAGAAACTCAAGCTATACATTTAAAACAACCAAAAATGTCACATACAGTTACAGAGTGGTTCCATACCGCACTGTAAACAGAAAAGCAAAGACAGGACCTGCAAGTGCGATAAAAACCGGAAAAGCAAGATAACAGCAGATAAGCGGGCAGTAAAAAAGGATGATGCGCAAACACAATACGCATCATCCTTTTTTCAGTTCTTCTCTTCTCCCTCTTCATAGGATTTCTCCCAGATCTCGGAAAATACTGCCAGCGGACAATCCGTCAGCAGACACATGAGAATAAAACACTCGTATGGATTCACTATGTAGATTTCTCCCATTCCGCAACGGGCCAGAATCTCCTGGATCTCATCCAGAAAATGTCGGTATCTCGTATAAGGATCGTCATCAGCCATTTCCTGGGAGATCACAAAAAATTCCAGCGTGATCAGATCGAACCGTTCTACCGGAAATTTGTGATTCAGGATATTGTTGATCCTCTGTCTGCTGAATCGTTTCTGGCTGAAATGCTTTGCAAGAATGGAAGCTGACATCTTCTTCAGATTTCCCATCTTATTAATGGGAATACCGCTGCAGATCACTTTTTCCAGATCCGAGGCACTGATGTTTTCCGGCTTCCAGATCTTTTTACCCCCATTCTCCTCCTCGTCTTCCTGATACATGGCCGCAATGATCTTTTTCGCCCGCTCCAGGAGGATCATAAATTCCTGGAAAGCCTGGCTCTTCTCCGATTTCGGATCATCACATCTGCCTTTAAGATATGCCAGATATTCCAGAAGTTTTTCCTCGCTGTCCAGGCAGAGCCCTGTACCGAATACGATCTCTCCCGTCTTTTTTTCCACAGGAGTCAGCTGTTTATAGGTTTCTTTATACCCTTCCGCCTTATAATAACCAAGGTGGTTCCGGTAACAAAACCAGTAGATCACTTCTTCCGGATTATGAAAATCAAAATCCTGCTCACGGAGCACCCGAGTCAGAAAATCCGACACATCCTCCGTGCTCATCCGAAGCCCGAATCCCAGCAGAAAAACAGTCTCACGCTTCACCGACGCCTGGGTCAGCCAGTTATTCACCAGAGAACTCAGTTTTGCAGATGTGGGAGACATGGATTTCGGTGTATAAGTCTCTTTGAATGACTCCACAACGATCTCGCGGTAAACTTCCTGGGGCACCTGGGAAAAAGGCTCCTCAAGTTCTGCACGCTCATACACATATCGTTTCAGATAATCACCAAAGGAAACCAGCTCCATTTCCTTGTAAAGATAATGAAAAATAACATCTGCATCCTCATCCTCAAAAGAATCCAGACTGACAACCTGACGGAACTTCTGCGCCGCCTTTCTTGTAAATTCAAAATCCTTCACTGAATCGAAGGCAACTGTCTGTTCAAAATCAAGATCCTGCATTCGATTTCTCATCGCAAATTTTCTCCTTATCCCTTTTCTTTACTCCCCACCAGGCTCATCGCCCGGTGCTGTGGCGCTCTGCCCAACGTTTGAGAAGATTTTTTTCTTCGTAACCACTGACCTGCGCCAGGACCAATGTTACATTATCCCTGCCACCTCTTTCCAATGCCTGCTCCAGGATCTTACCTACTTTTTCTTCTGCGGTTTCCGTCCCGTCCAGGATTTCCAGGATTTCCTCATCAGAAAGCATGTCTGTCACTCCATCGGAACAGATCAGATAAGAGCTTCCCGGCTGATAACCGATCTCTACAATGGAAGGTTCCAATGCCATGTTTTCTTCCTGAAATCCCAGATACTGGGTCAGAGGTGCTTTCCCCAGCATTTTTCCGCCGATCACATGATCCGTAGAAATCTGCTGAAGCTTTCCCTGAAAATGGCGGTAAATACGGCTGTCCCCAAGATTACAGGCATAGATTGCCCTTTCACTGAAGGACAAAAGCGCCATGGTCGTTCCCATACTTCGGATACAGTTTTCTCTGCTGTAACGACATACTGCCTCATTCATATTTTCACAGGCTCCCGTCAGAAAATCCACAGGCTCTTTTTTCAGGGTCTTTTTGTTCTCTTCATAGAAGCCTCCCAGTGCTTCCACTGCTGCGGAAGCTGCCATTTCACCACAGCTTTCTCCTCCCATACCGTCAAACACGGCCAGGACCGGAAGCTGCCAGTGCTGTGTATGACCTGCCAGGATCCCGTCAACCCCCTGGTTGCGCACCGGCAGGCGCACTCCGCAGCACCAGAAATTATCCTCATTATTCGTCCTCACCTTGCCGGTGTGACATGTATATGCATAATCAATCTGATAGGCCATTCTTTTTCCTTTCGTAAAACCCCCGTCTGACATTACTGCTGAAGTTCCACCACCGAGTTGCTCCAGTACTTGTCTCCAAGTTCTACATATTCATCGTTGTCACTTTCTTTATCATGGACTTTTCCATCCTGATCGATCCAGCGGATCAGAAGTCCGTCCTGATAATAAAAGTACTGTTTTTCATCTCCGCTCCACACGTAGGTAAAAAACATCTGCTCATCCCAGTAATAATATTCTTCGTAGACACCATCTGCAGAATCTGCCGGATATACCAGAACCTTGGCGATCTTTCCGGATTCATTATAATAGCGTAGACATTCCCCCTCTGTGCCTTCCCTCTTATAGGAATCCAGTGCATTGGCTATGGTCGTCGCATGATCCCGTATCGTGCTCAGCGCCTCAGTAAGACTCTTATCGGAATCATCGGTAGTCCCGAAATTGCTTGCATCCAGCATATCTCCATCGTTGTTTACATAATTTGCCTTTTGGCCGCCTGCAGGCTTCAGGATCAGCACTGCTGCCAGGATCACACAGATCGGCACTGCTGCCAGCGCTGCCCGTTTTGCTTTCCAGGAAAAAGGTCTTCTTCCATTCTTAAGCGTGTTGCTTCCTGCGCTTTCGGATATCGGGTCTTTCCATTCCCGCAGATCCTGATCCCTGTTATTCTGCCCCTGATCTTCCATCTCGGATATCCTTGTGACTCTTGGCTGCACCGCTCCGGTTTTTGGGATACCAGGATTTCTATGCTGTGACCGCCCGGGCTGCTGTTGACTGACCGGCCTGCTTCCAGGCACTTTACTTTTAGCCCCGGATTTTTGCTGGCTACTCTGTAAACCGGATACTGCGCCACCCGAACCTGCATTACCAGCATTGCCAGCGCCTGCGTTCTGAACTGTTTGAACTGTCGTTCTCTGTACCGGCTGTTTTTCCGGATGCACGGAATCTCTCCGTGCCTGGCGTACTGCCTCAATATTCAGCTGACTGGTTCTGGAAAGCTGCTGTGCGGCTCCTTCCTGCAGGAATTTCGGCATTGCTGACGGCATTGTTCTTGTATCCGTATGCCCTGGGATCTTTTCTCCGGAACGAAGCGCTTCCAGTTCCTTTCGAAATTCCTCCGGCGTCTGGTAACGCTCTCTGGCATCATACGCGCAGGCCTTCAGGATGACCCTTCCGAACTCGGCTCCCGCATCTGCCGGAGCCGACGGCGTTTCCCCGGACATTCTCCTGGTAAGGGCATTTTCTTTATCTCTGTAAGTGATCAGCTGCTTTTCCAGATTCAGAAACGGCAGCCGGTTATGGTTCATCAGTTTATACAGCACCAGACCAAGTGCATAGATATCCACACTGCTGTCATACTTTTCTCCCCTGTACATTTCCGGTGCCATATAGGAATAAGTTCCCTTCTTGGAAAGGGTACTCATGGTTTTTTCCAGTTCCCTCGCAATTCCAAAATCTCCCAGCTTGAAATCCCCGAATCTGGATACAAAAATATTCTCGGGTTTGATATCCCTGTGAATGATGTGAAGCTGTCCGCAGTATTCCAGCGCCTTGCAAAGGTCAATGCCAAGCTTCATCACTTCTTTTTCTGTGAGATTTTTTCCCGCATAATATTCCATGAAGCTTGTGAGATATTCCATGCGGATAAAAATATCCCAGCCGATCTCATCCAGATATTCCATCACCTTGTAATCTTCAACAGATACAATGTGGGAATTTCCCCTGAAATACTCCATGGTGCTTACTTCCTGAATGCACTCTTCCACCAGATTTTCAAAATAATCCCGAACGGATTTCTCATCACCGGATTCTGAGCGCACGCTGTCCAGTTCCCCTTTACTGGCGGGGATTGTGATTATCTTAATTGCCGAGTAAAAAGAACGTCCCTTCTCTGTTCTCTGAGCTTTGTATACTCTTCCAAAAGAGCCTTCCCCGATCTTACTTATGATCTTCCATTCCGGCCACGGGGAAATTGGCAGTTCCTTGTCCATCGCAATCCCTCCTCTCTCAGAAAATCCCTGCTTATAAACAGAAATCTCCCTCCGGATTTCCGGGGGGAGATTTATTTATATTAGCAAGGTATATTGACTTATTCTTCTACCGGTGCAGTTTCCTCTGCTGTCTCATCAACAGCAATGGTCTCTTCCTCCGGAGCAGTCTCAGTCTTCTCTTCCTCTACGGAAATTTCCTCTGTATCCTCAGGCTCCTCGGAAGCGTTTTTTACTTCCGGCATTCCTGTGTCAAGACTGATCTCACTGTAACGCTTCATACCTGTACCTGCAGGAATCAGCTTACCAATGATAACGTTCTCTTTCAGACCGATCAGCGGATCGACTTTACCTTTGATCGCAGCCTCTGTCAGGACTTTTGTTGTCTCCTGGAAGGATGCTGCTGACAGGAAGGAGTTTGTAGCAAGGGATGCCTTGGTAATACCAAGCATAACCTGTTTGCCTTCTGCCGGCTGTTTGCCCTCTGCCTCAAGTTTCTCGTTAACTTCCTCAACATCAAGGACATCAACAAGTGTTCCTGGCAGGAACTCTGTATCTCCGTTATCCTCGATACGGATCTTCTTCAGCATCTGATGAACGATAACCTCGATATGCTTATCGTTGATCTCAACACCCTGCAGACGATATACACGCTGAACCTCGCGGATCATGTAATCCTGAACTGCACGAACACCCTTGATTCTCAGGATATCATGCGGGTTTACACTACCTTCTGTCAGCTCATCGCCGGCCTCAAGAACCTGTCCGTCAAGGACTTTGATACGGGAACCGTATGGGATCAGGTAAGTCTTGGAATCACCTGTCTCCGGATCGTTTACGATGATCTCACGTTTCTTCTTCGTATCGTTGATCGTGGCAACACCTGGGATCTCAGTGATAATCGCAAGACCCTTCGGCTTTCTTGCCTCAAAAAGCTCCTCGACACGAGGAAGACCCTGTGTGATATCTCCACCGGCAACACCACCGGTATGGAAAGTACGCATGGTCAGCTGTGTACCTGGCTCACCGATAGACTGTGCTGCGATGATACCAACAGACTCACCAACCTGTACCGGCTCACCGGTAGCCATGTTCGCACCATAACATTTTGCGCAGACACCAACCTTGCACTTACAGGAAAGGATGGTACGGATCTTCAGTCTGTCGATCGGTCCGCCTGTCAGATTGCTTACGCCCTCTTTCATGATACGGGCTGCACGCTTCGGTGTGATCATGTGGTTTGCTTTAACAAGGATTTCTCCGTCTTTATTCTTAACTGTCTCACAGGAGAAACGTCCTGTGATGCGCTCCTGAAGGCTCTCGATCTCTTCTTTTCCGTCCATGAATTCACGAACTTCCATACCGGAGATCTCTGCTCTGTTCTCACAGCAGTCTGCCTCACGAACGATCAGATCCTGGGATACGTCAACAAGTCGTCTTGTCAGGTATCCGGAATCGGCTGTACGAAGAGCGGTATCGGAAAGACCTTTACGAGCTCCATGAGCGGACATGAAGTACTCCAGTACGTCAAGACCTTCACGGAAGTTTGACTTGATCGGGAGCTCGATTGTATGACCGGTTGTATCAGCCATCAGTCCTCGCATTCCGGCAAGCTGTTTGATCTGCTTATCGGAACCACGGGCTCCGGAGTCAGCCATCATGAAGATGTTGTTGTACTTATCAAGGCCGGTAAGAAGTGCTTTTGTAAGCTCATCATCCGTCTTCTTCCAGGTATCAACAACCTCTTTATAACGCTCTTCCTCTGTGATAAGACCACGTTTGTAGTTCTTTGTGATACGGTCAACAGTATCCTGAGCCTGCTTGATCATCTCCGGCTTCTGTGGCGGCACGGTCATATCGGAAATGGATACGGTCATGGCTGCACGTGTGGAGTATTTGTAACCCATAGCCTTAACGGAGTCAAGTACCTCAGCAGTTCTTGTTGCACCGTGAGTATTGATGACTTTTTCAAGGATCTGCTTCAGCTGTTTCTTACCTACAAGGAAATCAACCTCAAGAAGCAGTTCGTTTCCAGGTACGCTTCTGTCTACAAATCCAAGGTCCTGTGGAAGGATCTCGTTGAACAGGAAACGTCCAAGTGTGGAATGAACATTACCGCTGATGACAGTACCGTCCGGCATTGTCTTATGGCAGCGTACAATGATCTTGGTCTGAAGTGTGATGACTTTATTCTCATATGCAAGAATTGCCTCGTTGACACTCTTGAAGAACTTGCCCTCACCCTTGTTTCCAGGTCTCTCCTGTGTCAGGTAGTAGATACCAAGGACCATATCCTGTGAAGGAACGGCTACAGGACCACCATCTGACGGTTTCAGAAGGTTGTTCGGTGATAACAGAAGAAAACGGCACTCTGCCTGTGCTTCCTGGGAAAGCGGAAGATGTACGGCCATCTGGTCACCATCGAAGTCAGCGTTGAACGCGGTACAAACAAGTGGATGAAGCTTGATCGCCTTACCTTCTACAAGAATCGGCTCGAACGCCTGGATACCCAGACGATGCAGTGTAGGTGCACGGTTCAGCATAACCGGATGCTCCTTAATGACGTCCTCAAGGACATCCCAAACTGCAGGCTCAAGTTTCTCTACCATTTTCTTGGCATTTTTGATGTTGTGGGAAGTTCCGTTGGCAACAAGCTCTTTCATAACGAAAGGTTTGAACAGCTCGATAGCCATCTCTTTCGGCAGACCACACTGATAGATCTTCAGCTCCGGTCCTACGACGATTACAGAACGTCCGGAATAGTCAACTCGTTTACCGAGAAGGTTCTGACGAAAACGTCCGGATTTACCTTTCAGCATATCGGAAAGGGATTTCAGAGCTCTGTTTCCAGGGCCTGTTACAGGACGTCCACGGCGTCCGTTATCGATCAGGGCATCTACAGCCTCCTGCAGCATACGCTTCTCATTGCGGACAATGATATCCGGAGCACCGAGCTCCAGAAGTCTTTTCAGACGGTTGTTTCTGTTGATGATCCTTCTGTAAAGATCATTCAGGTCAGATGTTGCAAAACGTCCTCCGTCCAGCTGTACCATAGGACGAAGATCTGGCGGGATAACCGGGATAACGGTCATGATCATCCACTCAGGACGGTTGCCGGACTCACGGAAGGACTCCACAACCTCAAGACGTTTGATGATCCTTGCACGTTTCTGGCCTGTTGCATCCACAAGCTCTGCTTTCAGCTCTTCGGAATCTTTCTCAAGATCGATCGCTTTCAGAAGCTCCATGATGGACTCGGCACCCATACCTACGCGGAATCCCTCTCCATAAGACTCACGTGCTTCCTGGTACTCACGTTCGGTGAGTACCTGTTTATACATAAGTCCGGAATCTGCAGGATCCAGAACGATATAGTTTGCAAAGTAAAGCACTTTCTCCAGTGTTCGCGGAGAAATATCAAGGATCAGACCCATACGGGACGGAATTCCTTTGAAGTACCAGATATGAGACACCGGAGCAGCAAGCTCGATGTGTCCCATACGCTCTCTACGTACGGCAGATTTGGTTACTTCAACACCACATCTGTCGCAGACAACGCCTTTATAGCGAATTTTTTTGTACTTTCCACAGTGACACTCCCAGTCCTTGCTCGGTCCGAAAATCCTTTCACAGAAAAGACCGTCCTTCTCAGGTTTCAAGGTTCTGTAGTTGATTGTTTCAGGTTTTAAAACCTCACCGTGTGACCACTCTCTGATCTTCTCAGGGGACGCCAGTCCGATCTTGATGGCATCGAAAGTCATTGGCTGATATGTTTCATTGGCGTTCGTTGTTTCTGCCATGTATTCTTTCCCCTTTCTTATTCCTCATCAAAGGACTCTTCAAACTCGATCATGTCCTCGTCTTCTTCAATGTCTTCATCTTCCTCTACATTGACGAGCTCTTCTCCGCTGAACTCCTGCTTGGTGTAGCCGTGTTTACCGAAGGACTCCTCATCTCTGCGTCCTCTGGAATCACCCTCGATAACGTGGCGAAGATCTGTATCGCCGTAGTCAGAAGTCTCCATGATATGAACTTCCTCACCGTTCTCGCTGAGTACACGTACATCCAGACCAAGAGACTGAAGCTCTTTAAGAAGTACCTTAAAGGACTCAGGAATACCTGGCTCAGGAATGTTGTCGCCTTTGATGATCGCTTCATAGGTCTTAACACGTCCGATCACATCATCAGACTTCACTGTCAGGATCTCCTGCAGTGTGTAGGAAGCACCATATGCCTCCAGTGCCCAAACCTCCATCTCTCCGAAACGCTGTCCACCGAACTGAGCTTTACCACCCAGAGGCTGCTGTGTTACCAGGGAGTATGGACCTGTGGAACGTGCATGGATCTTATCATCTACCAGATGATGCAGTTTCAGGTAGTGCATGTGACCGATGGTTACAGGGCTGTCGAAGTACTCACCTGTACGTCCGTCACGAAGTCTTACCTTACCGTCTCTGGAAATAGGAACGCCCTTCCAGAGTGCTCTGTGAGCTTTGTTCTCATCAAGGTACTGCATAACATCCGGTGCAAGGATATCTTTGTATTTCTCACGGAATTCCTCAAAGTCTTCCGTATTAACGTAATCGTTGGCAAGTTCCAGAGTATCCTGGATATCAACCTCGTTGGCGCCATCGAATACCGGTGTTGCAATGTTGAAGCCAAGTGCTTTGGCAGCAAGGCTTAAGTGGATCTCCAGGACCTGTCCAATGTTCATTCGGGAAGGTACACCCAGAGGGTTCAGCACGATATCGAGCGGACGTCCGTTCGGAAGGAATGGCATATCCTCAACTGGAAGTACACGGGAAACGACACCCTTGTTACCATGACGACCAGCCATCTTATCACCAACGGAGATCTTTCTCTTCTGTGCAATATAAATACGTACTGCCTGATTTACTCCAGGGCTCAGCTCATCGCCGTTCTCTCTTGTAAATACCTTGGCATCTACGATAATACCATATTCACCGTGCGGTACTTTAAGGGAAGTATCACGTACCTCTCTTGCCTTCTCACCGAAGATGGCACGAAGGAGACGCTCCTCAGCAGTAAGCTCTGTCTCTCCCTTAGGAGTAACCTTACCAACAAGGATATCACCGGCACGTACCTCAGCACCGATACGGATGATACCACGCTCATCCAGATCTTTCAGAGCATCGTCGCCGACACCCGGAACATCACGTGTGATCTCTTCCGGTCCCAGCTTGGTATCACGGGATTCTGCCTCATATTCCTCGATATGGACAGATGTATAAACATCATTCTGTACCAGTCTCTCGCTAAGCAGAACGGCATCCTCGTAGTTATAACCTTCCCAGGTCATAAATCCGATCAGCGGGTTCTTACCAAGTGCAAGCTCACCATTGGATGTAGACGGGCCATCAGCGATAACCTGTCCTGCCTCAACATGCTCACCCTGGAACACGATCGGTCTCTGGTTGTAGCAGTTGCTCTGGTTGCTTCGCATAAATTTGGTCAGATGGTAATCATCTTTTGTTCCGTCATCGTTCTTGATCGTGATATCTGTAGATGTGGAACGAAGTACGGTACCTGCTTTTCTTGCAACAACGCATACACCGGAGTCAACGGCTGTCTTGGTCTCCATACCAGTACCAACAACCGGAGCCTCTGTTGTAAGAAGCGGAACGGCCTGACGCTGCATGTTGGATCCCATCAGCGCACGGTTCGCATCATCGTTCTGCAGGAACGGAATCAGGGCTGTAGCAACAGAGAATACCATTCGCGGAGATACGTCCATGTAATCAAACATGTGCTGCTCGTACTCCTGAGTCTCCTCACGGTAACGACCGGATACATTTTTATGAAGGAAGTGTCCCTCTTCATCCAGAGGCTCATTCGCCTGTGCTACATGGTAATTATCTTCCTCATCCGCTGTCATGTATACAACCTCATCGGTTACACGCGGGTTGGAAGGATCGCTCTTGTCGATCTTTCTGTACGGAGCCTCTACGAAACCGTACTGGTTGATCCTTGCATAAGATGCAAGGGAGTTGATAAGACCGATGTTCGGTCCCTCAGGAGTCTCGATCGGGCACATTCTTCCGTAATGGGAGTAATGTACGTCTCGAACCTCGAATCCGGCTCTGTCTCGGGACAGACCGCCAGGTCCCAGTGCGGAAAGTCTTCTCTTATGAGTCAGCTCTCCAAGAGGGTTGTTCTGATCCATGAACTGTGACAGCTGGGAAGATCCGAAGAACTCTTTTACTGCTGCAGTTACAGGTTTGATATTGATCAGGGACTGCGGAGAAATGCTCTCTGTGTCCTGTGTTGTCATTCTCTCACGTACCACTCTCTCAAGTCTGGAAAGACCGATGCGGTACTGGTTCTGAAGCAGCTCACCGACAGCACGGATACGACGGTTGCCCAGGTGATCGATATCATCATCGTTACCAAGGCCATACTCCAGATGCATATTGTAGTTGATGGACGCAAGGATATCTTCCTTGGTGATGTGTTTCGGGATCAGGTCGTGGATATCACGTTTGATCGCCTCACATCTGTCCTCAAATGTGTCATTTTCTTCCAGAATTTTTTCGAGTACCGGGTAGTATACTAATTCTGTAACACCCAGGGACTTCGGATCCTCAAGTTCCGGCAGATAGTGACGGATATCAACCATAAGGCTGGAAAGGACTTTGATCTCTCTCTCCTCACCCTGGATCCACACATACGGAACTGCGGAATTCTGCAGTGTATCAGCAAGCTCTTTTGTAACAAGTGTCTCAGCCTCTGCAAGGATCTCGCCGGTTGTTGTATCTACAACGTCCTGGGAAAGCTTGTGGCCTACGATACGTTTGTTGAAATGAAGCTTCTTATTAAATTTATAACGTCCGACTTTGGCAAGATCGTATCTTCTCGGATCGAAGAACATTGCCATGATCAGGCTCTCTGCGCTCTCTACTGCAAGTGGCTCACCCGGACGGATCTTCTTATACAGCTCAAGGAGACCTTCCTGATAGTTTGTGGAAGTATCCTTTGTGAAGCTGGCAAGGATCTTTGGCTCTTCACCAAACAGATCAATGATCTCAGCATTGGTTCCAATGCCCAGTGCACGGATCAGAACAGTGATCGGAACTTTTCTTGTTCTGTCTACACGTACATAAAATACATCATTTGAATCTGTCTCGTACTCCAGCCATGCACCTCTGTTCGGAATTACGGTACTGGAAAACAGTCTCTTACCAAGTTTATCATGAGCGATCGCGTAGTAGATTCCAGGGGAACGTACTAACTGGCTGACAATAACACGCTCAGCACCATTGATAACAAAGGTACCTGTTGCAGTCATCAGCGGTAAATCTCCCATGAAAATCTCGTGTTCGTTGATCTCTTCTGTTTCCTTATTGATCAGCCTTACTCGAACCTTCAAAGGTGCGGCATAAGTCACGTCACGTTCTTTACACTGCTCGATGGAATATTTGGCATCTTTTTCATCATATGTGAAATCGATGAATTCCAGACTGAGCTTTCCGCCGTAATCTGCGATCGGAGAAATATCATCAAATACTTCTTTTAAACCTTCGTCAAGAAACCACTGGTAGGAATCTTTCTGAACTTCGATCAGGTTTGGCATTTCCAGGACTTCTTTTTGCCTCTGGTAGCTCATACGCATGCTTTTTCCAGTTTTTACAGAACGAATTCTGTTTTTTTCCATTGACGTTTCACCCCTGTTTTTTTATTATTTATTACAACATGATCCCGCCTGACCTTTAGGCAGGCATATCTAGCCATAATATAGCATCCTCCACTTTAACATAAGAAAAAAAGCGTGTCAAGCACTTTTTTTGAATTTTTTCACATTTTTTCAAAAAAAAGCTTCTGTTCCTTTTATACATACGATGTGTGGAACAGAAGCTTTTATTTATTTCACAGTACTCTTGGTGGATACCATGTTTCCATATTTATCTTTTGCTGTAATTTTCAGAACGGTATTCTGTTTCTGTTTTTTTATCTTAACTGTAAACTGTTTCTTCTTATTTACAGAAGCACTTCCAAGTTTTGTAAGTTTTCCCTGCTCCTGTACATATACCGTTATATTCTGGCTTCCGGCCGCAGTTCCTGTCACAGCCGCACTCCGTGCGGTGATCTGTCCGCACACCGGTTTGTTCATACTGGTCCAGCCTGCGGAATTTTTTGCATATAATGCCTGCAGTCTTCCATTTCCGCTGAACATGTTATTTTTTATTGCCGACACCGTTGCACGGTACATATAAATACCATTTCCACGGTTTAAGGAAACAGAGTTTCCGGATACCTCTCTGACTTTTGCTTTCCAGAGCATGATACCACTCTTCTCATTGGAAAGAACCCTGTTATTTCTAACCTGCGTGCCACCTGCTCCGTATTCCACCCGGATGCCATGATTTTTATTGGCAGAACACGTATTTTCCGAAACACTGATATTTCTTCCGGATCTCAGATGGAGCCCGGAACCTCCGGCAGATTTTACCGTATTCTTTTCTGCGGTAGAAATATTTCTCAAGGCCTGCAGATAAATGCCGTCTCCGCCAACTGCCGAAACTGTATTTGTACTGATCTGATCTCCCTGTGCGGTTCCGGCCGCATAATTCTCATCATACAGATAGATTCCGGTATTGGAAACTCCGGATATCGTGTTCCTGTTGATGGTACTCCCTCTGGAATCACGGGCGCAGATCCCAAAATTGGAATATGCGGAAGTTTTTTTCATTTTTACCTGATTATCTGTTACGGTAACTGTATCAGTAAGAGACATGTTGATCCCATTTCCATATCCTGTGATCTGATTATCTTCTATAGTCACACCTTTTACCGGATATATTTTTTCAGGGAGCACAGCTCCATCTTTTTTCATATTATAGCCTGCAACTTTAATACCATTGCTGATCCATATAATACCGCCAATACTTGTAGCCTTTGCAAGACTGATAGAATTTCCTGCTACACGGAGATTTCTGTTTTTCTGTGTATCTGGAATGGCATCAGAATCCGGAGTCTGATGTGTATTGCTGCTCGCTGCGAAAATATCCACTCCGGCACCTACATTTATCATCGTATTATTTTCCACAACAGAATCTTCGTAATTCATAAATTCTATGCAACGTTTTTTTACATTACGGAAAGTATTATCCGTAACCGTAATCCGTTTATACGTATCTCCGGACATCATACTATGAGTTCCCAATCCTGCAAAAACATCCTCGAATATATTTCCGTCAATTATAAAATCTTCACAGGTTGTTCCATCATACGGTCTGTATTGTGGAAAAACTTTGTCTTCAGCTGTACAGCAGTCAATCTGAATACATTCCTGTCCGCCTTTTTCATAATTCTTATAGTACCCGCGGAATGTACACCCTGTGATCCTGGCATTTTTTACACCACCAAATTCCAGAAAATGAGACTTCAGATTATTAAGAAATGTAGCATTTTTGATCGTAACGTTTGTAGCATGTCCAATACAGAATCCCACAAACCCTCCAGGTTCATCCTTATTTTCCACGCACTGATAATTATAATCCCAGGTTCCGCCGTCAATCACAATATTACGATAACCTTCATATCCACCAGCAGAATCCTTGGTATTTCCAAGACGCAGGATCAGGTGCTTGGTAGTAGAGGTCTTTGTTATATTTGCCCCTCTTGCATATAAATACATATTGCTGTACATACAGAGCGTCCCCGTCAGTTTATAATTTCCCGGCGGGATAATAACCTTATATGGAGTTTGATCTGTAGCATTATCTTTTAATTTAAGGAACAACGTATTCAATGGCGCTGTGATATCCTGCCCCTCTTCAATCTCCAATGTCACCGTCTGATAAGTTCCAAGTTCACCCTCAGAAGCATCCCCTGCGGAAAAATCCTCTGCATCATTGGCAGCGTCTGTAAAATCATCCTGTACAGGATCCGCTGTTTCGCCGGTTTTGCTTTTATCCGGTTCTGTATCTTTTGCATTTTCTTCCTGTTGAAGCTGGAGTTCATCTGAATCATCTTCACCGTTTTCCGTTTCTTCAGAAAAATCCTCCTGTAATTCTTCATCAATGCTGTCATCCGTCACCTGGATATCTCCTCCATCGTCTGCTCTTGTCTCCTGACCATCCGTATTGCTTTTACCTGCATTAAAATCTCCATCCGAAAATGTATCTGATACTTCCTCCGTGTCTGATCCATTTTCCAGCCAGGATACCTGCGACGCAGGAACTACATTTCCATTTTCATCCAGCACAAGTGGATCCGGATCCTGGTCCGGCATGTTTTCCTCTTCTTCAAGTTCTGCCTGCTGCTCCATTGTAAATTCCTGGGACAGAAGTTCATCCAGAGGATCTTTCACATTTACCACTGTGCTTTCTGCACTTTTCCCGGCATACACAAGTTTAACGTCTGCCGGAAAAAGAACTCCTGTCCCCCCCCCTAATGTGACGGCAAGGATACAGGCCATCATCTTTTGTCTCATAGCTTTTCGTCCTTTCTATCTAAAAAGGCTGCTGCGCCGCCGGTAAACCAGCAGGCACAACAGCCTCAAAAACTTCTGATCTGATTGGATTATTTAAGTGTAACCTTAGCTCCCTCAGCCTCAAGTTTAGTTTTGATGTCCTCAGCCTCAGCTTTGGATGCGCCCTCTTTAACAACCTTCGGAGCACCATCAACGATAGCTTTAGCCTCTTTAAGTCCAAGACCTGTAACCTCACGAACAACTTTGATAACTTTAACTTTGTTAGCGCCAACCTCTGTAAGCTCTACGTCAAACTCATCTTTCTCCTCAGCTGCCTCGCCTGCTGCACCTGCTGCTGCTACAACAACACCTGCTGCTGCGGAAACGCCGAACTCTTCCTCACAAGCTTTTACAAGGTCATTTAACTCTAATACAGATAATTCTTTGATTGCTGCAATAAATTCTTCTGTTGTTAATTTTGCCATTTTAATTTCCCTCCATTTAAAAATTTAATTAATAATCATGCGGTCTGTTATGCCGCCAATTGCACGTTGCTGTAATTACTCAGCAGCTGCTGCGTCAGCTCCGCCATTCTGCTCTGCGATCTGATTAAGCACACGAGCGAAGTTGGTGATCGGAGACTGGATGCTTCCAAGCAGTTTTCCAAGAAGTTCCTCTCTTGAAGGAATTGTGGACAGTGCCTGAATTCCGGCCTGATCATTGTAGTTACCTTCAACTACACCTGCGATCAGCTCCAGTGCCGGATACTGTTTTGCATATTTAGCAAGGATTCTTGCCGGAGCAGTTGCGTCTGTCTCGGAGATAGCGATCGCATTTGTGCCATGTAAATGCTCACTGAGGCTCTCAAATGCTGTACCCTCGAATGCACGACGCATCATGGTATTTTTGTATACCTTGTACTGAACACCAGCTTCTCTTAACTCTTTACGAAGAATTGTATCCTGCTCAACTGTAAGACCGCTGTAGTTTACAAGTACAACAGACTCAGCGTTCTTAATGCTGTTAGAGATCTCTTCTACGATTGGTTGTTTCAGTTCTACTTTTGCCATGAAATGGTACACCTCCTTATAGATTTTGTATACCGCCGTCGCAATAAGTCAATCCGTTTAAAAAAAGGCCTTACTGCTTCGCAATAAGGCCTTGTGTAATCTTAACTCAGAATACTTGGACCTCGGTAGGCGTTTTGATCCTTATGCCTTACGGCACCTACTGTCTTCGGCAGCGTTCTTAGGTACAATACCATAACAGTGCCGGGTGTGTCAAGTATTTTTTAGAGTTTTTTGAACTTTTTATTTAGTACCAAAAATTCTGTCACCGGCATCACCAAGTCCCGGGCAGATGTATGCGTTCTCGTTGAGCTCTCTGTCAAGGGAACCACAGTAGATCTGTACATCCGGATGTGCCTCGTGGAGACGTTTCAATCCTTCCGGAGCTGCGATAATGCACATAAACTTGATATTTTTTCCACCCTGTTTTTTTACGAAGTCAATGGCCGCCTCGCCGGAACCACCGGTTGCAAGCATCGGGTCTACGATAACTGCGATACGCTCGTCAATGGACTCCGGAAGTTTGCAGTAGTACTCGTGGGGCTCATGTGTTACCGGATCACGGTAAAGTCCTACATGTCCGACTTTCGCAGATGGTACCAGTGTCAGGATGCTGTTTACCATTCCGAGGCCTGCACGGAGAACGGGGATCACTGCCAGCTTCTTACCTGCGATCATCGGTGCCTTGCAGGTCTCGATCGGTGTCTCAACTTCTACTTCCTCTGTAGGAAGATCACGGAGTGCTTCATATCCCATCAGGATTCCAATCTCCTCTACCAGTTTACGAAATTCGTTTGTTCCTGTGTTTTTGTCACGGAGCATTGAAATTTTGTGTTTGATCAGCGGGTGATCCATGATGTAAACGTTTTCCATTTTTTCCATTGTGATTTCCTCTCTTTATCTGTGTTTATCTTGTTACATTATAATATATATGACGCTTTTCCAAAAGGGGAAAAACATATTTTCAGGCACGGGAATGCTTATTTTTGGCTAAAACCTGTTCAATAGCATAAGCCACGCCAAATTCATTGTTACTCTTTGTGATATATTTTGCCGCGTTTTTAATTTCCGGAACCGCATTTCCCATGGCAACGGTGGCACCAAAGTCCATAGATATCATGGAATAGTCATTGAGGCTGTCGCCAAGAACCATCACTTCATCCATGGTGTAGCCCAATGATTCAATGTATTCTTTCAGTACCGGTCCCTTCTGTGCCTCCACTGCTGTAACTTCCTGATTATAAATAAAGGAAGAGGCTACTGCAATGGCCGGATTTTCTCTCAGCTCGTCGCTGAGTTTTCCAAGCTGATCCACATCTTCCGCAAAAATGAAGATCTTATACACCGGCGCTCCGCTGCTTTCCAGAGAACGGATATCAGAAATCCCTTTCGTATTTCCGGCGATCCTTCGGTACTGTGGGGACTTTCTTACAATTTCTTCGCTGGTATTTATGTCCATGCTGAAAAGCCGGATCTGCTGGATGATTCCGTCTTCAATTTCTTTTTTAGTTCCAATGCGGTAATCGTAACGGTCTGTAAAAAATGCCACAGACACCGGATATTTTTTTGCCGTATTATAAACTTCCTCACACAGATCTATGGAGATCGGTGTGCTCTTTACAACTTCCTGCTGCGGATTTCGCACTTCCGCGCCACTGCTTACCACGTAATCACAGGTCAGGTCTGTACCCTTCAGTTCCTCCATAGCACCGGGGAAATTGCGGCCGGTAGCGACCATAAAGCGAATCCCCTCATCACAGGCACGTCTGATCGCCGCAAGTGTCTCCGGTGCGATCCTGTGGTCATCTCCCAGAAGTGTACCGTCCATATCACTGGCAATTACTTTTATCATGAAAAATTTCTCCTTTTTTATCTGTAATCTGCAAAAATTCTGATCTATAATTCTGATCTGTATCAAATATGTTCTTTTTTCGGAGAAATTATATCTTATATTATTGCAAAATACAATGATTTTTGCGGTGGACTCCAGGCCTTTCTGGACCGGCGAAAAGATGCTATAATAAAAATCCACAAATCCTATGTATAGCAACCAAGGAGAATATTATGTCAACTTATCATTTTCATTCCAAAAGAAACCGCCTGCATTCCTGTTTCTTCTATTTAATATTATGTGCAGCTCTCGTCTGTCCCATGCTCCTTCTCACAGGCTGTCAGAGCAGCACTTCCACTGACGCTGCTGATGAAAAGGAGCCGATCAGTATCAACAGTATTAAATTAAATACTTCCGTGCAGATCACCCTTTACGATTCCCAGGATAAATCCCTGTTGGATGACTGTTTGGATCTGTGTGATAAATATGAGTTGATATTCAGCCGGACCAATGAGGAGAGCGAACTTTATAAGTTGAATCACAGAACATCGGATTCCGCCGCTGATACTTCCAGCGACTCCAATTCCACCGAAGCAGCCAGCCAAACTAACACATCTGATAAAAACCCAACTGCTGACATCCAGGCCACTCCCTATCTGGTCAGCGGCACAACAGACACCTGGCACATATCCAAAGACCTCGCCGCCCTGCTCTCCAAAGGGCTTACTATCACCAGGGAATCCGACAGTGCTTTTGATATCGCCATTGCACCTTTAACCTCTCTCTGGGATTTCACGGCAGAGGACCCGAAAGTGCCGGATGATGCAGATATCCAGAAAGTGCTTCCCCTGTGCAATTCCACCGGTGTCACCATTGACGGACAGGATATTACCCTGCCCTCTGATGACATTCAGTTTGATGTTGGTGCCATTGCCAAGGGTTATATCGCAGACCGTCTGAAAGATTTTCTGGTAAAAAAAGGCGTAAACAACGCCATCATCAACCTCGGCGGCAATGTCCTCTGCATCGGCTCAAAGCC
>CAVEKJ010000002.1:34652-39761 GCA_963616205.1 Prevotella sp. | reverse complement strand
GCTTTGGCGATGGTTCTTATGGAATATGTACAATTTTGGACAGAGAAATTTGTGAGATGTTGCGGATTTACAAATTAAAAAGCAATGGTTATAATACAATCAAGATATGAGAACGATTCCACATAAGAACACATAAAGAAGAAACGAAAAAATACTTAAAGACGCCTGGAATAGTGATTAATATTAAAAAAAATATGAAAAACAGGCCGATTTAAAGAGAAATAAAAATGTGGAATCAATTCCATAAATAAGAATGAAACAGAAAAGGGACAGCAAAAGAAAAGGAGGACGGACATGGATTACAGAAAGACCGCACAGGAAATCTATGATCATGTAGGGAAAAAAGAAAACATCATTTCCGCAGCCCACTGTGCAACAAGACTTCGTCTGGTCATTGCGGATAATAACAAGGCGGATAAGGAATATGTAGAGAATATCGACGGTGTGAAGGGTGTGTTCTTCGCACAGGGACAGATGCAGATCATCCTGGGAACAGGAGTTGTCAACAAAGTTTACGATGAGTTCATCCAGATCGCCGGAGTTTCCGAGAGCAGCAAGGAAGAACTGAAACAGGTGGCAGCATCCAAGGCCAATCCGATACAGAGACTGATTAAGACACTGGGAGATATTTTTGTCCCGATCATCCCGGCTATCGTAGCCAGCGGATTCCTGATGGGAATCATGGAAGCTTTGAACTTCATGGTAAACAACGGCTTCCTGAATATCAACACTAACGGTTCCATTTATGTATTCGCACAGCTTTTCAGTAACACAGCGTACACCTTCCTGCCGATCCTCATCGCTTACAGCGGTGCGAAAGTATTCGGCGCCAACCCTTACCTGGGCGCAGTTATCGGTATGATCATGATTCACCCGAATTTGCAGAATGCCTGGACCGTCGCAACAGAAGGTGTACAGGCCACACAGAAAGTATGGTTCGGACTTTACTCCATTGACATGGTCGGATATCAGGGACATGTAATCCCGGTTATCATTGCAGTCTGGGTACTGGCACAGATTGAGAAGAGACTTCACAAAGTCGTACCTGCAATGTTCGACCTTTTTGTAACACCACTTGTCAGCGTTTTTGTAACCGGTTATCTTACACTTTCTATTATCGGACCGGTTTTCGTAGCCGTTGAGAACGGACTTCTGAATGGAATCCAGTGGCTGATCGCTCTGCCATTTGGAATTGGAAGCTTTATCATGGGTGCTTTTTACGCACCGACGGTTGTTGCAGGTGTTCACCATATGTACACCATCATTGACCTGGGACAGATCTCCAAATTCGGCGTTACCTACTGGCTGCCACTTGCATCCGCAGCCAACATTGCACAGGGTGGTGCGGCTCTTGCCGTAGGTCTGAAATCAAAGAACCAGAAGATCAAATCTATGGCTGTTCCGTCTGCTTTAAGTGCATGCATGGGAATCACAGAGCCGGCGATCTTTGGTGTAAACCTCCGCTTCGGAAAGCCGTTTATCATGGGCTGCCTCGGCGGTGCATGCGGAGCGCTTTTTGCCTCCATCACCAGTCTTGGTGCTACAGGAACAGGTGTTACCGGTATCTTCGGAATCCTGCTGTGCCTGAATAACCCGGTTGCTTATATCCTGATGTTTGCCATCGCGTTCGGAGTGGCTTTCGTACTCACATGGATGATCGGATATAAGGACGAGGTACAGGAAACAGCTGAAAAAAATATTGAAACAGAGAAAAAATCAGATGCTCCGGCAGAAATTGCCCAGGAGAAGCCGGCAGAGGAGAAAACAACTGAGGCTGGTGCACAGACCCTCTACAGCCCGCTTGAGGGAACCGCGATCCCGCTTTCAGAAGTAAAAGATGCGACTTTTGCATCAGAAGTCCTTGGAAAAGGCATGGCAGTGATTCCGTCCAAAGGTGAAGTAAAAGCACCTTGCGACGCTACAGTTTCTACAATTTTTGACACAAAACATGCCATCGGCCTTGCAACAGGCAGCGGCCTGGAACTGCTGATCCACATTGGAGTTGATACTGTGGAGCTTGGTGGTAAATTCTATACCGCCCATGTAAAAGACGGCGACGTAGTGAAAAAAGGCCAGACACTGATCACATTTGATATGGATGAGATCAAGAAGGCCGGCTACGATGTGACCACACCGCTGATCGTAACCAATACCGATGATTATGAAGAAGTAAAAATGCTTGCAGAAGGAACCGTAAATAACAGTTCTGAAGTACTGGAGGTAAAATAAATGAGTTCTCTGACAAAAGTGCTTGCGGAGGAAGTTCGAAAAATCGAGGAAACGGCAGCTGTGGGAAGGGCAATGCAGACAAACCGTCTGACCCATCACCTGATGCCGCCAACCGGATGGCTCAACGATCCGAATGGATTATGCTGGTATAAAGGAAGATATCACGTATTTTTCCAGTATTCTCCGTTTGAAGCCAACGGTGGTCTGAAATTCTGGGGACATTATTCCAGTGAAGATATGATCAACTGGAGATATGAAGGTGTTCCGCTTCTGCCGGACAGCATTTATGACTGTCATGGTGTTTACTCAGGCTCTGCCATCGCGGAGAAAGACGAGCTCCATCTTTTCTATACCGGAAACATCAAGATGGATGGAGATTATGACTATATCAATAACGGAAGGCAGTCCAGCACTCTCCACGTGGAGAGTGAGGACGGCGTTCATTTCGGAACAAAAGAAGTTGCAGTTTCCTGGGAGGATTATCCGGAGAATTACACCTGCCATATCCGTGACCCGAAGGTCTGGAAAGACGGCAATGAATATCGTATGATCCTTGGAGGCAGACAGAAAAGCGACCAGGGCGCCGTGCTTTTTTACAGATCCGAAGACCTGAAAAACTGGAAATTTGACCGTGAGCTTACAACAGAAAATACTTTCGGATACATGTGGGAGTGCCCGGATTTCTTCACTCTGGATGGACAGGAAGTACTTTCTGTGTCACCGCAAGGACTGACCAGAGAAGAGTTCCGTTTCCAGAATATCTATCAGTCCGGATACTTTATCCTGAAAGATGGAAAGCCGTGGGAAAAAGATTTCCGGGAATGGGATCATGGTTTTGACTTCTATGCGCCCCAGACATTCCAGGATGAGAAAGGCAGACGCATCCTCATCGGCTGGATGGGAATGCCGGATGCAGACGAGGAGTATGTAAATCCTACAGCGCAGAGTGAAGGATGGCAGCATTGCCTGACTGTTCCGAGAGAAGTTACGTATAAGAACGGAATGCTTTATCAGTATCCGGTGGAAGAACTGAACGGGCTGAGAAAGGACGGAGTTTCTGTCAGTGATTCCAGTGAGGAACTGTCAGTGAACGGGCCGTTTGATCTGGATATTCAGGTAAAAGGTGACCAGGGGAGAGTAAGTCTTGGGGAAAATCTTTTCCTGGAGTATCAGGGCGGAGATGTGATCTTAACTCTCTCCGAGAAGGCTGGTGCCGGACGTAAAGTACGTAAAGCACATGTTCCATCCGGTAAAGTTGAAAGTCTCAGGATCATTGCGGATACCACAGCTGTGGAGATCTATGTGAACGGCGGAGAAGTGGTTTTTGCTACAAGATATTATCCGGAGACACAGGAGCAGGTTGTGAAGGTGGAAGCTGCGGATGTTGCTGGAAAGATTTATGAGTTGAAGAATTATGTGATAGAGTAGGTTCTTTTGCTTTGAGATTTCATATTCACAGAAATAAGAAATGAACGTATAATAAAGCAGGTGGGAAAATCCGCAGCCGGAATCCCGACCTGCTTTATTTTTTGATGTAAGTGAAATACATGAACCATGCCGGCTGCTTAAGTATAGAAGGACGGCTGCTGAAGAAACGTTGGTGGCTGTCTTTACATAGAAGGAAAGATGATATTCGGGCAGATATTGCCGAAGATGTATTGATATATTGGCATTGTATTGCCGAAGTTTTTTACAGAATTTTACAGAATAGGAGACCAGCATGAACTACACATACATCGTACAGTGTGCCGACGGCACGCTCTACACCGGGTGGACAAACTGCCTTGCCAGGCGGATGAAAGCCCATAATGAAGGCAAGGCAGGCGCCAAATATACACGGGCCAAGAGGCCGGTGAAACTGGTATATTACGAAGGTTTTGCCACAAAGGAAGAGGCCATGAGCAGGGAGTATCGGATCAAGCAGCTGACCAGGGAGAAGAAGCTGGAACTGATGAGGTTCTGAATGCCGATAAGCCTTTCGATACTTCAAATGACTCCAAATGTGTGGTGTATTATGCAGCGGAACTGAAAGATAAGGATATGTGTTCGCTGAATTTTATTAGTACCTCAACATAACAACAGAATCAAACGTATCTCCGTTATCAATCCACTGACAGCTGCCATCATTTTTTGCACAGATATCTTCAATTATGGACAGGCCGAATCCATGGTTGAGGATATCTTTTTTTGATGTTTTGTGGTTGAACGGTTTTGCCGGATCTTTGCTGTTTTGCATGTGGACAGTGAGAAAACCGGCGGACATTTTTGATGTTACAGAGATAAACGGTGCTTCAGAACCGGAAGCGTTGCAACTTTCGATTCCATTATCCAGCAGGTTGAAAAATATACTGCTCAGTTCCGAAGAGGGAATATTGGATCTCTCTGGAAGAAGAACCTCGTAGGTAACTTTGATATTTTTCTGCATGGCAAGAAATCTTTTGTCCGCAAGGATGGCGTTGATCAGGCTGTCCTGACAGATGGGGTGAAAACGTTCCCTCTGAAAATCATCGGTGATGGCAGGCAGGTAGTCCTGGATCTTATCATATTCGTTCGTTTTCAGGTAATTCTGAAGTGTCTCAAGTTTCTGAACGGTAGCCTGCTGAAATGCAAGAGTCTCCTGTTTTCTGGAAACAAACAGCTGCTCCTGTTCTTTCTGTAACTGTTCCTGCTTCTGAAGAGCCTGAAACTTTGCTTCTTCCTGAGCATTTTTGAGCGATCGTCTGGCAAGAAGGTAGATCCTGCGGTAAGTGAGGAACAGAAAAAAGAGAAGCATTATCTGGCAGAACAGAGCATATTCCTGCAGCAGAGCCTCCAGAAAAAGAGATGCCTGAACACAGAAAAGTTCTATAAAAAGAATAACAAAGCCTCGTTTCATAAAGT
>CAVEKJ010000002.1:0-34642 GCA_963616205.1 Prevotella sp. | reverse complement strand
ATAAAGTCCTCTTTTCCGGCGGAAGTTCTGAAAGAATTGTTTCCAGGTATGCATCTGCCTCATGATATTTTTTTGCGCGGATCAGATAATTTAGTGAAAAGAGATGGTTTTCCATATCGTGATTCCATTTGCGCACAGATCGATATTCCTGTTCCATTTCGGTTGTATATTCCAGCTGTTTCTGAAGAAAGCTCATCTGCTGAATCAACAGTTCGTGTTTTTTTTCTCTGACAGAAATGTTGTGAAAAGCTCTGGCTATGATCAGACAGCAGAGAAGATTTAGAAACCAGTATAAAAGGATCAGCCATTTTAACCAGGGAGAATTTTCCCGGTATAGCAGTATTCCCATAAGAAGTGAAGACGCCTGTATGGGAAAAAGGAGCTCAGCAATGGTGGTCAGATGAATGCTGTGGGAATAATTCCGGATCAGAGGAACCAGTTTTTTAATAAAAAGCAATGCAACGAAGAAATCTATGGTCACTAAAAAAAGCGTTTCACCAGATGTATAAAGCATATTATAACGAAATGATTTTTCGTGGTGTATAAGAGTGTAGATTGGCAGGGTAAACATTATAGCAATATTTTCAGAAACTGCCAGAATACATATCAGGATCAGAAATGAGAAGATCTTTTTTTTCAGAGGATCAGAAAAGTAAAAAATCGTCAGGAGAAGAATTGTCAACTGGACAAGCCAGGAACCCATACTGGGGAACCAATATTTTGACATACCGGCAGCTGTCAGCGGAATCATAAATGAGAGAAAAAAACGGACACGGTTTTTTGAAAAAAAGCTCCGGGATGGCGTAAGGATACCAGTGCAAAATCGGACACAGATATAGGAAGTTATGAAAAAAACCGGAAGAAGAGAGTGTAAAATAAATTTCAGAAACTGTGGCATGAGAGTACCTTCTTTCTTGGAAATGCTATAGGATATCAGGGGCGAAATACGAAAATCAGTCTTCTGGAATCATAGCATCAGCAGGGAAAAAGCTTTTTTAACATCTTCATAATGTGCGCGGCTGACAGGAATCTGCTGGCCGGTGTTCAAAGTGATCTCTGTATGCTGGAGCCTGGAAACTGCATGAAGGTTCACAAGGAAACTTCTGTGACAGCATACAAAAAACTCCGGCAGCTGTTCAAGGAGAACGGTCAGTTTATCTCTGACCACATAGGTTTCTGTTCTGGTATGAACGGTCGTTTCACGAAGGTTACGCTCCAGGTACAAAATATCATTTACGGGGATACGAAGGTGGGAATGTTTGATCTTGATGATAAAGTACTGTTCTTCCTCTGACTGCAGATTCTTAAGTGCGGCATCCAGAGCAGCCGGCAGATATTCGTTAAGCCGGTTTTTGTAAATGAAGTAAGTGTGCTTCGTAGAATAAACATCGGAAGCATATTCCAGATACTGGCTGATAAAGATCAGCTGTGTCCGTGGATTCTCCCCGTTTATCATCTGTCCAAGTTCAATTCCGGAAACCGTTTCCTCTCCCAGAGAGATATCCAGAAAAACAATATCATAAGGACACCCCATCTCCGGCAGAGAAGTCATAAACTCCCTGCCTGAGAGGAATGAATGCAGTTCATAAGGTACTTTCAGAATGGTTTCAATATCTTTCTTTATGATCTCCACAAAGATCTCACTGTCTTCACAGATCGCAATCTTCAACATACGCATACTCCAGTAAATTATTCGGCTGCCTGAGGCAGCCGTAGTGTCGTTATATGTCAAATATACATGAAAACAGGGGGAAAGTCCAGTGGGGGGGTAAAAGTGAAATTTTCCTGAATTTTATTTGTGAGTAGTAACAGATAAGTCTGATTGACAGTAGTTTTGCAGATTTTGTCGAAATGTTTTAATTGCTTTTTCGCCCAAATTGTGCTAATGTAAAGAAAAAGCATTTCATTTCTATTGTTCTGGACGGAGCTCTTCCGTATCTGTAATTCACCGGCCATTCGGCTTTTACAAAGAAATCTCAATGCTTAACAACATGATCATGCAGGGAGATTTCCGGAAGAGCTTTTTGCCAGGGGATTCTCCCGACTGTCCGATAAGGAGGATACCATATGGCAGAAAAACAAACCGATGTATTAACTGCAAACCGGATGTATAAATCCCGGATCTTTGCAATGCTCTTCAGCGACAGGAATGAACTGCTGAAACTTTACAATGCGATCAATGGAACCAGTTATGATGACCCGGATCTTCTTCAGGTGAATACACTGGAAAATGCAATTTATCCGAATCAAGGAAGTCCCCTGTTTCAATTGCGAAAAGCAATAAGCAGTGGGTGGGGACTTGCTTGTATCAGGAGGAGTATAAGCTCCTCCTGATAAACTGCGAAGCAGTTATTCGGTTATGAGCAAGTAGCGAATGCGGATTGCGAATATCCGCTTGATATGTCCATGCAGAATGATGTTTCATTTATTATCGAAATGAGGCTGAATCTGTATGAACACCAGTCTACCTACAGCCCGAATCTGCCAGTCCGGTATCTGTTGTATGTGGCGGATGTGTATTCGGATTATACGAAAGACATGAATCTTTATGGAACGAAAGCTGTGGAATTGCCGACACCGAAATTTGTAATTTTCTACAACGGACAGGCAAAACAACCGGACCGGAAGGAATTAAAGTTGTCGGAACTCTTTTCAATTCCAGATGCAGACCCGTCGCTGGAGTTGAAGGCAGTCATGTTGAATATCAATAAAGGACATAACCGAAAACTGATGGAAACCTGCAGGACCCTTCAGGACTACGCAGAATACACGTTCCGTGTAAGAGAATACGCAGCAGAAATGCCACTGGATACAGCTGTAGAGCAGGCAATCACAGAATGCATCAGCGAAGGGATCCTGGTAGATTTTCTGAGAAAAAACCGAGCGGAGGCGAAGAAAGTGAGCATATATGAATATGATGAAGAAAGGCATATGAGACAAACCCGTGAGGAAGGTATGGAAGAGGGGTATGCCAGTGGACTTAGTCAGGGAATCGAACAGGGAATTACACAGACTGCAATTAATTTACTGAAGTCGGGACTTTTAACAGATATTCAGATTAAAGAAATTACAGGGATTACATCGCAGAAGTTGGGTGAGCTAAAGAAAAAATTAAATAAATAAAACCAGCCTGCAAATAAAATTTCACATAAACAGAGTATTAATAAGAGCGAGAAGTTCCGTAAGATATCAATATCAGAGCTTTTCGCTCTTATTTTGTCAAATTGTCAAAAATAAATATTTAGAATTGTGCGAAAATTGCGAATATGATAAAATAAAAGTGAGAAACTAAAGCACCCATTCGACTGAAAAAGGAAAAAGGATGAAAAAGACAAAAGATTTTTGTCTCCGGCTTATGTTCTGCCTGATGTTTCTGGGATTGTTCTGCGGAACGGAAACATTTGCGGCAGTGCAGGAGGGAAAAACTTCTCTGATCGCATCCGATATGGCGGCAGTTTATGACGGGCAGCCGTATCGTATCCTTAACCAGCTCTGCGGAGGTGATTTTCCAGCGCAGGATGGTTCCGGCAAGATGTCGATCCTGCTGGAGTCGTTAAGCAGCGCCAGTGGTATGTATATGTACGATGTGGGGATCACAGCGATCCATATCAATACACCGGCGGCTTCTGCCTATGTTTCCGGTGAAATGTCGAAACGTAACGGACTTCTTGTTCATGAAGGACAGCATGCACTTCTCTGGCTGAAGACGGGATTTATGAGTTCTGGCAGATATATGTGGCTGAATGAGGGTCTTGCGGTAACTGTTATGGATTATCTCTGGGGAGGTACGGACAGCAGTGGATGGCTGAATGGTATTGGAAGTAATGCAACGATCTGTTCGGGATCTTCACTGATCTATCAGAGCTATCGAGACGATAATGCACAGGACTATGGAATGCCATATCTTTTTGTGCGGTATGTTGTTGACAGGATGGCTGGAAGCTATCAGCCTATGCAGGTGCTTCCGAAATTTTATACCGTGGATGCTTCTTCGCTCAGCTGCGAGCAATATCTGGAAAAAGTAACCGGGATTTCTTTTAAGGAACTTATGACAGATTTTTATACAGCAGTTGCAGCAGGTGAAAGCTCCGGAATTTACAGCTTTTACGGAGATACCATTGCTGCGGCAAAGGCAGCGACCTTCCCTGTTTATGCGGGAGACAGCAATGAAAATCATACACTGCCGCCGGCATCTGCCATTCTGCTCAAACTGACAGATGGCCAGTTTACAGTTCCGACGGATGGTTCATCCGCAATCGTGTATCGTGTTATCGGAGAAAAAAATTCTTCTCTTGCACCGGCAGTGGGAGATGGTACATCTGCCCATCCGTATGAGATCGCATCTATCGATGATCTTAACCTTATTCAGGCAAATCAGGGAGCATATTTCCGTCTGACAAAAAATATCGAGACAGATGGCAGGACGAATTTTTCTGCATCGTATTTCAGCGGAACACTAGATGGCGCCGGATATACCATAACCGGCCTGCAGAAACCTCTGATCCAGCAGAATGCAGGTACAATAAAAAATCTGAATGTTGTTGCGGATTTTGACTATGACAGCCATGATATCCAGGGTATTCTGGCACAGTATAACACCGGAAGGATCCAGGACTGCAAAGTATCTGGAACCGTGACCGGACATATGGGTGCGACCAGCTCCATGAGTCATCCGACTTTTGGAGGCCTTGTAGGCGAGAATGAGGTAGCGGGTACCATCAGCAGCTGTTCCTCCAGCATAGAAACTTCTTTATCCATGACTGCAACGGACAGTTATGTGGGAGGAATTGTCGGAGTAAACATCGGAACTGTTGAAAAGTGTGTTTCCAGTGGAAAACTTTCTGTTATACAGCCGAATGGTGATTCTTATAAAGTTTATCTGGGCGGTATTGCCGGTGAGATAGAGCTGTCAGGATATATGGGCGGAAATGTGGAAGAATGCGTTTTTGCAGGCGCGCTTCATGTATCTGGTGGAACAGCCATTGTGGGACAGATCTGTGGACATGTTCATACGAATGTGCTGAATTCTTCTTCGGGATTGAACGGACACGTGGTGAACTGCTATGGTAAGAGCGGCCAGGGAGAGCTGATCGGAACCACAACGGATCAGACATTGTCAACAGGTGGAGTTCTTACTGCGGATCAGATGAAAGATCCAAATTCCTACAGTGGATGGAGTTTTGACGGTGACTGGATTTGATAATTCCAAAGCCGGAGCCAACGAGATCACGATCAGCTATAAGGGAAAAACAACCTCTTATTCGCTGAATATTACGGAGCCTTCTGCAAATGATATTCAATCCATTGTGGTTTCTGCAAAACCAAAGACGGCTTATACGGAAGGACAGAAATTTGATCCGTCGGGTGTCAGCTTTTTTGCGACAGGAACGCACTATGCGTATATTTATGGGGGGCTACACCTACGACAAAACAGAGCCGCTGAAAGCTTCGGATACATCAGTTACATTTGATTATTTTGGAAATAAAATAGTGCTTCCAATTACGGTAACAGAGAAAATACCTACAAAAATCTCTGTACTTACAGCACCTGCAAAAGTTCAGTATACAGTTGGAAATGCACTGGATCTGTCGGGTGTGAAACTGCAGATTACCTATAATGACGGAAGCCAGTCGCCGGTATTTGAAGCAGATGAGCTGGATAAATATGGGGTTCATGTTGCTTTTGGAAAGAGTGGTTCTTTTACAACAATCACAGCGGATAAGGTTCTGGAAAGTGATGACAGTGGAAGTACGATTGTATTTTATGCGACGGATAAACTGCCATCAGAATATGGTGCGGTAGTTGCGGCGTCTTCGACGATCACGGTATTGAGCCCGTTGACTGTACCGGCGCTGGATATGTATGTCAGTGCAGGAAAGAGTGAGGCGCAGTATCCATACACAGACAATATGTCTGGAGGAAGTGATAGTTATGCGACTACCGTAATTAAGGAGAACCTGCCGGCGGGACTGAAATGTACGAATTTACCGGGAGAATCTTATAATGCTTTTGGCTATGAGGGTATTGTTACGGCATCGGTTGGAGATTACAGTTCTCAGTATGAGATCCGTGATACGAAGACACAGGAGAGCATTCCAGGAGCATTCAGCAACTGCGCAAACCTGGTAGATCTGAACATCAAAGAAAACGTAACAGAAATAGGCGACAACGCATTTGCGGACAGCAAAAACCTGAAGAATATCTATTTCTACGGCAACTGCCCGAAACTCGGAAATGACATCTTCAAAAATGTAACAGCAACTGTATACTACCCGTACATAGACAAAACCTGGTCCCTGGACATCCTTCAGGATTACGGCGGAACCATCACCTGGATACCATGGGATCCGGAAACAAAAAGTCCGGCAAAACGAAGCCTGGATCTGTGCGATGTTAAAGTCACAGGACAGACCTACGTATACGATAGAACCGAAAAAACACCAGAGATCACCATCATGGATGGAAACTACACACTGCAGAAAGATACAGACTACACAGTAAAATACAGCAACAACATCCACGCAGGAAATGCAGAACTGGAAATCACCGGAGCAGGAAACTACGGAGGAACGTACAAAACAGGATTCCTGATCGAACAGGCATCCCCGAACCTGAAATTTGCCAGAAAAACAAGAACTGTGAAATACGGCACAAAACCATTCCTCTGCGCACTGTCTGAAAAAACAACAGACGGAACCATAACCTACAGTTCCAGCAACCCGAAAGTTGCCACTGTCGACCCATCCACCGGTAAAATAACTATCAAAGGTGGAGGAACCGCAGTGATCACGGCATACGCTGCAAAAGGAACTAACTATACATCTGGTTCCACATCCTGTACCATCAAAGTAACAAAACGCAGCAACACCATCAAGGCATCCAACATCCGGAGAACCTGGTATGCAAAAGCCCGAAAAGTCAACATCAATGCAAAAGTTTACGGAAAAGCTCCGCTGAAATATTCTTCCAACAGTAAATATGTAAAGGTAGACAAAAACGGAAAGATCACCATTGCGGCAAAATTCACCGGCAGCGCAAAGATCACGATCCGTTCTTCTGCCACAGCAGGATATTATGCGGCTTCCAAGAGCATTACAGTCACAGTCAATCCGGTAGGGACAACCCTGACGAATGCAAAGAACCTGACAGGCAGAAAAGCGCAGATCACATGGAAAAGAAACAGTAATGTGACCGGATATGAGATCCAGTATTCCGTAAACAAAAATTTCAGATCCAGCGGCAAAAAAACAGTGCAGAAAGCATCCGCAACGAAATATACGCTGACAAAACTTCAGAAAAACAAAACATATTACGTAAGGATCCGCACATACAAAAAAGCAGGAACAAAGAAATATTATTCTTCCTGGAGCAAAGTAAAAGCAGTAAGGATCAGAAAGTAGAGGCATAGAAATGAGGATAAATAAAAAAATAGTCGCAGGGATCATAGTCGTCAGTATGCTGACCTGCGGGATATGGATGGAAAGTGTTTTTGCTGCGGATACGAACAGTCCTGAGATGTTTTCCGCGGAAGAAACAGTATCCGATATCACAGCAGATCTGTCAGAGGAATCTCAGACAGGAACCATAACCGGAGAGAATCCGGCAGCCAGCACAACAGAAATCTCTGGAGCCTTCCCGGAAAACAAATCTGAGATATCAGAAACGCCAGAAATATCAGAAACACCAGGCATTTCTGACATACCAAACACTTCAGAAACAACAACGGATACGCCAGAAATATCAGATACTCCAGAAACCCCAGACGCAACAGAAACAACCGACGTATCAAATACCCCAGGCACTCCGGAAGAACCAGATCTCCCGGAAAGTGAGGAACCGGAAATCTCCCAGGAGACACTTCCAGATACCCAGGAAACTCAGCCAGAAACAACATTTGAAGTTTCAGACACAGCATCAGAAACCCCGGAAACAGAACCCGGGCCTGCAGAAGAAAAGAGAGGTTTTTGCGGAGCGGAGGAGAACACCGTATCCTGGAACCTTGATGAAAACGGAGTTCTCGAGATCGCAGGACAGGGAGATATGAAAGACTGGGAAAACGAGGAAGAAGTTCCCTGGAATAGATACCGTGACCAGATAACAGAAGTCCGGATCCAGGAAGGCGTTACCAGCATCGGAGCCTATGCATTTGCAGACTGCGAAAATCTTGCAGAGCTTGACATTGCGGACAGCGTTCAGACCATAGGTGTATTTGCGTACTTTAACTGCAGCGGCCTTTCTACGTTGACCATCGGCTAAGTCAAAGCACATAAGAAAGCCCCGGAATACGAGGCAGCCACAGAGAAGTCAGAAGTCATAACTCCAACTTCCTGATGGTCTGCCCGCATTCCGGGGCTTTAATTTTTAAAAGTATTTGGAATGATGAGATATTTCTCCACCTAACCACAGCCACCTCAGTGGATCGCCATACCCGCCACAAAGAAATACATCACAACAAAGTGGCAGACACTTCCCAGCATAACAAAGATATGAAACACTTCGTGAGAACCGAAATTCTTATGTTTTGCATTGAAAATCGGCAGTTTCAATGCATAGATCACACCGCCGATAGTATAAATGATACCGCCGGCAAGAAGCCATCCAAACCCTGCACGGGGCAGATTATGAAAGATCGGAACAAAAGCAAGGACACACAGCCAGCCCATTCCAATGTAGATCACGGAAGAAAGCCATTTCGGGCAGTTGATCCAGCAGCCTTTGAGGATCATACCGATGATGGCAACGGCCCATACAAGCGCACAGAGGATATAACCAATGCGGCCATGGAGAACGATCAGGCAAACCGGAGTATAGCTGCCGGCGATCATCACAAAGATCATCATGTGATCCATTTTTTTCAGGCGGCGGTTCACCTTGGCGGTGGAATTTACAGAATGATAAAGGGTACTTGCCAGATAAAGAAGGATCATAGTCAGGATAAAAACACTCACCGCAAAAACGTGGAGAACGTCAGAACTTCTGGCAGCTTTCACGATCAGTGGAGTAGCTCCGGCCACTGCAAGAAGCATCGCGATCCCGTGAGTGATGGCACTTCCCGGATCTTTTAATTTAAACTTCATATAAAAACACCTCCTGTATGATATTCCGCCGGATTATTGTTGTACAGATGCGGAATAACAGTAAACAAACAATGTAGAAACTGATAAAATAACATGTAGTATTAAAAACTACATATCAAGTATATGAATACTATACCACGATTATTCAAAAATGCAACCTTTTTGTGAAATATATTTCCAACGAGTATGTTTTCTTTGATAATACGTGGGCCATGTGATAAGATAAAAATAGTATTCCTGTATAGAGAGTGCAGGCGGAAGGGAGAATTTATGGCACGCAAAAAAGTAGTGCTCTGTCTTTTGGGAACAGTTCTGGCAGCATCCCTGTTCAGTGGATGTGCCGGAAAAAAGTCGGACCCTGTTACGATTACAGTATGGACATATTATAATGGTGATCAGCTGGACACTTTTAACGATCTGACAGAGAAATTTAATGATACCGTTGGAAAGAAGGCATCACCGTAGAGAGCAAGAGTCTGGGAACTGCAGAAGACCTGGAAAAAAACGTCCTGGCTGCAGCTGACGGTGAAGTAGGAGCTTCGGAAGTACCGAATATTTTTTCTGCATATTCCGATACTGCTTACAATATGGACCAGAAAGATATGCTGGTGGATCTTTCCGATTACCTTACTGACAAAGAAAAAGATGAATATGTGGAAGAATACCTGAAAGAAGGAGATTTCTCCGATGATGGAAGCATCAAGATCTTTCCGGTTGCGAAATCTACAGAGCTTCTTTTCCTGAATGATACAGACTGGCAGAAATTCTCAGAGGAAACCGGTGCCACATACGATGACCTGAAGACGATCGAAGGCCTTGTGGATACAGCTGAGAAGTATTACAACTGGACAGACAGCCAGACACCGGAACCAGATGATGGAAAAGCAATGTTCGGAAGAGATGCCATGGCCAATTATCTTCTGGTAGGAGCCAAAGAACTGGGATGTGATATCTTCGAAGTTAAAGATGGAAAAATGACTCTGAATTTTGATGAGAAGGTAATGCGCAAGCTCTGGGATAATTATTATGTACCTTATGTGAAGGGATATTTTGCATCATCAGGACGATTCCGCAGCGATGATGTAAAGACCGGAAATGTGATCGGGTATGTAGGCTCCACATCCAGTGCAACTTTCTTCCCGACACAGGTAAGTAATGATGACGGGGAATCTTATGATATTTCCCTGAAAGTCCTTCCGTGTCCGAAGTTTAAAGATGGTGATGACTATGCGGTACAGCAGGGTGCCGGAATGGTAGTGACCAAAGGTTCTGAGGAAGAGATTAAGGCAAGCGTGGAATTTCTGAAATGGTTTACACAGTCGGAGAATAATATCGAATTTTCTGTTGGCGCCGGTTATCTTTCGGTAACAGACAAGGCCAACAGTATTGAAGAGATCAAATCGGTGGAATCGGATATAAACAGCTCCATGGAAGAGATCCTTTCCAGATCGGTAGACGAGATCAATGATAACAACCTGTATTACATGCATTCTTTTGCAAAGAGCAATGATGCAAGAACAGCACTCCAAGAGGCATTTGGAGATACTGCCCAGCAGGATCGCGCGACAGTGGAAGAACGTATCGCACAGGGACAGAGTGCGGAAGATGCGGAAGCAGAATTTCTGACAGACGAATATTTTGAACAGTGGTATCAGAATGTCCTTTCGGAACTTCAGGCATATGAAGGTTAACGCAGGCTGAAGATTCAGGAAGGAGGCTCTGCTGATCATGAAAAAAAGGGAGAAATCCATTTTTCGTACAATCCTGACAGCGATGCTGCTGGTACTGGGACTTGAGATCCTGCTTCTGGTAGCAGCGCTGGGAATCAGTCGTGTGAGCACACAGTTAAATCAGAATGCGGTGGATATCCTGGAGAAGCAGGTGGATAACCGTGACAGTTATCTGCAGAATGTACTGACCGCAAACCAGGAATTATCCAATCTGTCAGAAAAGATCAACAGTGTGACACAGGATCTGATCGATTCCGGTCAGATCAACATCGAGGATATCGGAAAAAACAAAAATGATTATCTTGCAGTGATGAAAGCGGTCAGTGAAAATATGATCGGTACCATGCGCCGGAGATCCGTAACAGGAGTTTATGTAGCTTTTAATACGGAAGACCTGGATAAAAAAACGTCCAGTGATCTTATCCCGGCTCTGTATTTCCGTGATCTGGATCCGGATTCCCTTCCGCCGGAAAAAAATACAGATCTTCTGATGGAACGATCACCGACGGAACTGGTGAAATACATGGGGATTTCTACGGATAAAGGCTGGAAAGCCCAGATGCCGTATTCGGATGAAAGCACAAGAAAGCTTCTGTATCCGACGTTTCAGGCAGCCTGGAAAGACCAGGGAAAGCTGGATGCCGCAGATTATGGCCATTGGACCACAGAGGACTATACGCTGGCGGGAGATGACCGCTCAGCGATCGCGTACTCTCTTCCACTGATCCTTGATGACGGGACCGTCTATGGAGTTCTGGGTGTGGAGATGCTGACCGATTATCTGAAGATCCAGATGCCTTATGAAGAACTTCAGAATGAAGGGGAAGGCACATACATCCTGGCCTATACGAAATCTTCACTGAAAGATGATGAGATCGTTCTGGATGGCGTATGCGGCATCAACGGAAAGAAATCTTCCGTTGAAAAAGCTCTGCAGTCAGGAACAGCCAAACTTCAGAAAAGCCCTTATGGAGATTACCAGATAAATCTGGATGGCAAAAAATACTATGTGGCGATGAGAAATATTCAACTGTATGATCGGAATGCGCCGTTTTCGGATGAACAGTGGATACTTCTGGGAGCAGTAGAGATTGGACAGCTGTTTTCTTTTTCCGGGCATGTGATCAGGATACTGGCACTGGCGATCTTTCTGACGGTACTGGTTGGAATCTTAAGCAGTCTGGTAGTCAGCCTGAGTCTGGCGCGTCCGGTCCGAAAGCTTTCGGAACAGGTGGAAGAGGCTCAGAAAAACAACAGTACTTCGCTGCAGTTTTCAGCAACAGGAGTCCGGGAGCTGGATCAGTTTGCCGAAGCGATCACCAGGATGAATCAGGATATGATCACGATCTCCACAAAATTCCTCCGGATCATGGAGATGGCAAGTGTGGATCTGGGAGGATTTGAGGTCCGGCGGGATACCGGCAGTGTTTATGTAACAGAGAATTTCTTTTCCATGCTGGGAATAGAACGGGATCCCAACGAACTTCTTACAGTAGAAATTTTTGAGGCTCTTCTGAATGAACGGAACCGGACATGCCCTCCAACAGTGGGTGGAGACGGTGCAAGGGTATATTGCGTAAAATCTCCGGATGGAGCAGTCCGATATGTCCGTATGGAGATCAAAGAAGAAATTTACAGACAGATCGGCCTTGTAGAGGATGTCACAAAAGTTACCAGGGAGCGTATGAATATCGAGCATGAAAGAGATTATGATACGCTGACAGGACTTTACAACAGAAGGGCTTTCCAGAGAGAAAGTGAAAAACTGTTCCGGGATCATCCGGAGAAATTAAAACATGCAACTTTTGTGATGATCGATATGGATAATCTGAAGTATACCAATGATAACTTCGGGCATGATTTTGGTGACCGGTATATTCATGAGGCAGGAAGAGGATTTGCGCAGCATGTGCCGGAGGGAACTTTATGTGCCCGGATCTCCGGAGATGAGTTTAATCTTCTTTTCTATGGTTATGACAGCCAGGAAGAGATCCGTGCAGTGATCGCGGAGGTAAAGGCTGCTATCGACCGGAAATGTGTGGTACTTCCAAGCGGAAGAAAACTTCGTCTGAGTATATCCGGAGGTATTTCCTGGTATCCGGAGAATGCTACGGACCTGAAAATGATGAAAAAATATGCAGATTTTGCCATGTATCAGGTGAAACGCTCTCATAAGGGCAGATTTCAGGAATTCGATCCGGAGGTTTACAGCAGATATGCCAGTGAAACGGAGCAGCGAAAGCAGTTCCTGAAACTGATCCGGAGAGAAGAACTGCCGTATTATTATCAGCCGATCGTGTCTGCGGACACCGGCGAGATCTGTGCGCTGGAAGCACTGATGCATACAGAGATGACGATGCTGAAGTCCTCAAAGGATGTACTCCGTCTTGCAAAAGAGGAGAACTGCCTTCATGAATTGGAAAAGATCACATTTTTCCAGGCAGCAGAAGGTTACTGCCATCTGCGGGAGAATGGAGATGTGAAGGGCGATGAGCTTTTGTTTATCAATTCTATTGCCAATCAAAGTATGACGGATGAAGAACTGCAGGAGTTCATCCGGAGGTATGGGGATCTTCGGTCGCAGCTGGTCCTTGAGATCACCGAGCAGGAGTTACTCAGCGAAGAAGCTCTCAAAAAGAAAACCAGGCCGGGATTCCAGGGAGCCATAGCACTGGATGATTACGGAAGCGGATATAACGGCGAAAAGAGTCTGCTGGCTGTTTCACCGAAATATATCAAGATCGATATGGTCATTATCCGCAACATCGACCAGGATGTAGATAAACAGCAGATCGTGTCGAACATTGTAGAATATGCGCACCAGAGAGACATGTATATCGTAGCAGAGGGACTGGAACGTCCGGAAGAACTGCGAAAAGTACTGGAGCTTGGTGTAGATCTGCTTCAGGGTTATTATCTGGCACGGCCGGCGGCTGTACCGGGAAAAGTAGATCCGGAAGCATTGAATATCATTAAAGAGAGAAGTCGGAAAATGTAATTCATTTTCCGGCTTTCTTTATATACATATTTCTCCCAGTTTTTCACATAATAACCATACAGATAAACAAGAGACAGCTATGAAGCACAGTGAACAGAAAATACAGGAGGAATTTGGAAAGATGAAAGCAACGGGAATTGTCCGTCGGATCGACGACCTTGGAAGAGTGGTGATCCCGAAGGAGATACGAAAGACTCTCAGGATCAAAGAAGGAACACCTATGGAGATCTATACAGACCGGGAGGGGCAGATCATCCTGAAAAAATATTCGCCCATTGGAGAGCTGAATGTTTTTGCGGCGGAATATGCGGAAGCACTGGTGCAGACCACAGGTTTGACTGCATGTATCACAGACCGGGATCAGGTTGTGGCGGCATCCGGAAGCGGAAGCCGTGAACTGGAGGGAAAAGAGATCAGCATGGAGCTGGATACGGTCATTGCCGGCAGAGAAGGCAGACTGGCCAGTAGGGACAGCAGGGAAAATATCTCGCTTATTTCCGGTGATATGGACTCGTTTTGCCAGAAAATGATACAGCCGATCCTGTGTGCAAGTGATGCCATCGGCGCCGTGATCCTTCTCACAAAAAACGAAAAAACAGCGCTGGGGGACACAGAACGTGCCCTTGTCCGTACGGCAGCCGGTTTTCTCGGCAGACAGATGGAGCAGTAAAGTACGCAGGTCAGGGCGGATGGGGACATCGGGACGGAAAGCTGTGGTATTCTTCCAGAGTCAGATTTGTGATGGTGAGCCAGGAGGCCAGAGGCTTGGTCACATAGCGGATATGCCAGGGTTCGTATGGGATACCGGTGATCTCTTCTCTGTTTTTCGGGTACCGGAGGATAAAACCATAGAGCGGAGCGTTCTTTTTCAGCCACCGTCCTTCTCCGGTTGTGGAAAATTTTTCGGAGAGTTCCATATGGATAGAAGGACAGGAAACATCCAGGGCAAGTCCGCTCTGGTGTTCACTGGTACCTGGCTCTGCCACAAAAGGGCTTCCTGTAAAAAGTTCTTTTTGTCTCTGATAGGAACGATATCCGGAAACCGCCCACAGGTTCAGCCCACATCTGTGACAGGCATGAAAAAGCTGGGAAGCCGCTTTTGCCGCCTGATATTCCAGAAGCCGTTTCGGATCACCCGGTGCAGCTTCAAATGGAAGTCCGATATCGATGAGGTGCTCTGGCACAAAGGCTTCTGGCAGAGGATGTTCCCTGCTGATCAGCCGGGTATAAAATTCTCTGTTCATAAAAACCCCCTTTCCTTATCCATAAGCTTATGATAAGAAAAGGGGGTTTATGATTGGAGATTTCTTTTAATTAAAGAGCTTTTTCGCTCATTTCTTCCAGCAGAGCCTTCTTCATGTCATAAAGCGGCTGGGAGAGATCTACATATACTTTCTGAGGATTTACAAAACGTCGGGATTCATCCCACAGTGTATTCTGCTCCTGCTTGCAGTAATCGCGAAGTTCCATAACAGATGGAGATGTGTAAACGCTCTTACCACCTTTGATAACAGGAACAAGGAGTTCACGGAGTTCATAGGTTCCGCCAAGGACTTTGGTCTTTTTCCAGGTGTCAACCGGGTCGAAGATGACCATGGTCTCTTCCGGATCAAATTTCTCATCTGCAAGGCAGATCAGGTCGGCCTTGATCTTGCCGGTCTTCTTGCTGTAGATACGGTATACGGTCTTATTTCCAGGGTTGGTAACTTTCTCTGTGTTTTCGGAAAGTTTGATCTTTGGCTGGAAGGTATCGCTGTCAGCGTCTTTTACAGCGGCAAGTTTGTATACACCGCCAAATGCCGGGTTGTCATCGGCTGTGATTAGCTTGGTTCCGACACCCCAGGAATTGATCTTGGCATCCTGGGCTTTCAGGCTTTCGATAAGATATTCATCAAGATCGCTGGAGGCGGAGATGGTAGCATCATCAAAACCGGCAGCAGCCAGCATCTTGTAGGCTTTTTTGGAAAGGTATGCAAGGTCACCACTGTCGATACGGATTCCGTAGTTCTTCAGCTGGATACCTTCTTCACGCATCTCTTCGAATACGCGGATGGCATTGGGAACACCGGATTTCAGCACATCGTAGGTGTCAACGAGAAGTGTGCAGGAATTCGGATAAAGCTTCGCATAGGTTTTGAATGCGGTGTACTCATCCGGGAAGCTCATGATCCAGGAATGTGCATGAGTTCCAAGTACCGGAACGTCAAACATCTGACCGGTCAGCACGTTGGAAGTACCGGCACATCCGCCGATCACTGCAGCTCTGGCACCGAAGATTCCGGCGTCAGGACCCTGGGCACGGCGAAGACCAAACTCCATGATCGGATCACCTTTGGCTGCGTGGCATACACGTGCGGCCTTGGTAGCGATCAGGCTCTGGTGGTTCATGATGTTCAGGATGGCTGTCTCAACAAGCTGAGCCTCCATGATCGGTGCGATGACTTTGACCATTGGCTCTCTCGGGAAGATCACGGTTCCCTCCGGGATTGCGTAGATATCGCCGGTAAACTTGAAGTTGCTTAAATACTCAAGGAAATCTTCCTCAAAAATACCAAGGCTTCTCAGATAGGTAATGTCTTCTTCTGAGAAACGAAGATTCTCGATATATTCGATCATCTGCTCCAGTCCGGCACAGATGGCAAAACCGCCGCCGCATGGGTTGTTGCGGTAAAACATATCAAAGATAACGGTCTGGTTGGTCGGGTTCTTGAAATAGCCCTGCATCATGGTAAGCTCATAGAGGTCCGTGAGCAGAGTAAGGTTATTTGCTCGCATATTGTTCTCCTTTGGGTGTCTCCGGATATTGTAACCGGAGGGAAATACACGGTAGTTTCCGTTCTTTTTTATAAGGCTTATTATAACACAAAGGATGGGATTGTAAAATTTTTTTTACATCTCAGGCGCATTTTGGGTACTTTCAGCTTCAAAAGAGGAAAAAAGTCTGGTGAAAACGAGAGAATTACAGTATGCGATAAAGGAAAAGCCGATCAGGAGCATGAAAACTTTTGCCTGGGGAATCGCAATGCAGGCCAGAATAAAGATGGCCTGGATCCCCAGAAGAGGCAGTGTGGCTTTCGGGTTTGATACGGCGATAGCAACGGAATTTTTGAATGTCTGTTTCAGACTGTTCTGGAAACGTGCCATCAGAGGGAACGTGTATAAGAAGGAAAACACAAGGAGGATCACCAGCAATGTGATCACAAGTAAAACAGCATTTCCCGGAACAGTGTTTTGTTTACCCCAGAATACGATGTTAAATAAGAAGATAAATCCAAGGGCGAGCTGAATGAGGAAAGCTGCCGCGGATTGTGGAAAATTCTTCTTAAATGCTTTGAAGTATGTGGGAAAAATATATCCGCCTTCTTTTCTGGATTCTTTCAGAGTCACAGTATAAAGTGCGGTAAGACTGGGGCCGATGGTAAAGACTGGCAGGCAGGTGATCAGAAAGATCACATTCAGACCGATAAAAGCTGCCAGGGTATTCATAAATTCAAAAAATGGTCCTTCGGGGTTAAATTTCATCGTTCATTTCTCCTTTATTCTTACGTCCGTGTTCAGGTATTTTTCTTACATTAATAATAAGAATCAGGATTCAGATCTTCTACAGTAAAAATAAGAGGCAGGATACAGTAAAAATTAGTGATTTGGCAAATGACTGTAAAGAATTTCTAAAATTTCCATGAAGGGTGTGAAATTTTTAAGGTATTGGTGTGAAAAAAAATACGGTACCATATTCCCAGAACATCAAAGAGCGAACGACTTTGAGAAAAAAGGAGGGAAAGAGATGTTGAAAAATACATCTGCGGCAAAAGCCGCAAAGAAGTCAGGTCACAGGACAAACAAAAAACTTACTTTGCTTATCGTGCCTTTCATCATTCTGTGTTTTTTGTTTTCCTATTTTCCGCTGACCGGCTGGATCTACGCGTTTTATGATTATAAACCGCCGCTTCCGTTAAGCAAATGTTCATTTGTAGGATTACAGTGGTTTAAGATGCTGTTTGGAAATTCACAGCAGGTTGCACAGATGGTACAGGTAATGAAGAATACCTTTGCCATGAGTCTTCTTGGAATCGCAACTTCCATGCTTCCGCTGTTTTTTGCGATCCTGTTAAATGAGATCAAATGCAAATGGTTCAAGAACCTGGTACAGACCCTTACAACACTGCCGAACTTTATCAGCTGGGTTATGGTTTACTCCGTAGCGTTCTGTCTGTTTTCCAATACTGGTATGGTAAACACACTTCTGCAGAACCTTGGAATCATTTCCGCACCGCTGAAATTCCTGGACAGTGACTCCCACACCTGGCTGGCAATGCTTCTGTGGAATACATGGAAAGGCCTTGGATGGGGCGCAATCATGTATCTGGCATCCATTTCCGGTATTGATCAGGAACTTTATGAGGCAGCAAAGGTTGACGGTGCAAACCGCTTCCAGCTGATGAGACATATCACATTCCCGTCACTGCTTCCTACATACTTCGTAATGCTGATGCTTTCTGTAGCAAACTTCCTGAACAATGGTATGGATCAGTATTTCGTATTCCAGAACTCATTCAACAAAGCACACATTCAGGTACTTGACCTGTACGTTTACAATATCGGTATGACAGGAGGAAGCCTTTCCATGGCAACTGCGATCTCCATGCTGAAGAGTTTTGTCAGTGTATCGCTTCTGTTTATTGTAAACTTTGTATCAAAGAAGACCCGTGGAGAATCGATCGTATAAGGAAGGAGAAGAGAAATGAGTAAAACCGTATATAAAGAACACAAAAAACCTCTGTCAACTTCCGATAAGATTTTCAGCGTATGCAACTATCTGCTGTTCGGAATCCTGACACTTTTATGCCTGTATCCGTTCTACTATCTGATCATCAATACCATCAGTGCCAATGACCTCAGTGCCAACGGAATGATCAACTTTATCCCAAAAGGGATCCATTTTGAGAACTACAAGCAGGTACTTGGATTAAGCGGCCTTCCTACCGCAGCCCTTGTTTCTGTAGGAAGAACCGTGATCGGAACTGCCCTTACTGTACTGGCATCTGCATTCCTTGGATTTATGTTCACACAGGAGAACATGTGGGGAAGAAAATTCTGGTACCGTTTCATGGTCATTACCATGTATTTCAACGCAGGAACAATTCCAATGTTTATCACAATGAAAAACCTGCATCTGACCAATACGTTCTGGGTATATATTTTACCTGCCATCGTACAGCCATTTAACATTATCCTTGTAAAAACTTACATTGAGTCCATTCCGAAGGCTTTACAGGAAGCGGCAGAGATCGACGGTGCCGGTACCTTCAAGATTTTTTACAAGATCATCCTTCCGGCCTGCACGCCGATCATGGCGACGGTTGCCATCTTCGCGGCAGTTGCCCAGTGGAACTCCTTCCAGGATACCCTGATCTATATTACAGATCAGAAGCTGTACTCCCTGCAGTATCTGCTTTATACCTACATCAACCAGGCAAGCTCCCTGGCAGCAATGGTTAAAAACAGCGCAGGCGGAGCTCTGAATATGGCTGCGATAGCCACCCAGCAGACTCCTACATCCATCCGTATGACAGTTTCCGTTATCGTAGTACTTCCGATCCTGTTCATCTATCCGATGTTCCAGAGATTCTTTGTAAAAGGTATTATGATCGGTTCTGTAAAGGGTTGATTTTTGATAGCTGACTGAAACAGAAATGTGTATAATAAAGAAAATGGAGGACATAAAGAAATGAAAAAGAGACTCATAAGTATGCTGTTAGGCGCAGCCCTTGTTGTGGGTTCCCTTGCAGGCTGCGGATCTTCTTCCGACAGCTCATCCACAGATTCCACAGCGTCCAATACTGCGTCATCCAGTGAATCCGAAAGCAGTGATGACAGTGGTTCTACCAATTCCAAATACAAAGATTTTATCACAGTAGATGTATTTGACAGTGCGGCAAACTACCAGGGAATCCAGTCCGGATGGTTTGCGAAGATCGTAAAAGACAAATTTAATATGGAGCTGAACATCATTGCTCCTAACGTTGCAGGTGGCGGAGATACACTTTTCCAGACAAGATCCGCAGCCGGTGACCTTGGTGATCTGATCATCACAGGTGCACAGAACGGACGTCTTCAGAGCCTTGTCACAGCAGGTCTTGTTATTGATATGAAGGATCTTCTGAAAGATGCGTCAAACGTTCACCGTTATGACAGTGCTATTAACAGTGTTGCCGATCTTGTAGATGAAGATGGAATTTACGCGATCCCGTCAGAGGTTTCCAGCAACTCCCCCACAACATCTTCCGAGGGACTTGACCCGAACTATGGTATTTATTTAAGATGGGATGCTTATAAAGCAGCCGGATATCCGGAGATTGATACACTTGAGGATCTTCTTCCGGTACTGAAGAAAATGCAGGAGGAAGTTCCTACAAGCGACAGCGGAAAACAGACTTACGCAATTTCCCTTTTCAAAGACTGGGACGGAAACCTGATGTCCAATGCAAAACCGGAAGCTTCTCTCTACGGTTATGACGAGATGGGATTTGTTCTTGCAAAAGCTGACGGATCTGATTACCAGAGCCTCATCGATTCCGATTCCGCATATGTAAGATCCCTGAAATTCCTCTTTGAGGCAAACCAGATGGGACTTGTAGATCCGGAGTCCACAACACAGAACTATGATACCATGTTTGCAAAATATCAGGATGGCCAGATCCTCTTCTCCCCGTATCCATGGCTTGGACAGGGTGCATATAACACCACCGACAATATGGATCAGGGAAAAGGCTTCGAGTTCGTACCTGTAAAAGATGAGAGCATTTTCTCCTATGGATGCCAGGTAAACGGTAACGCACAGAATATGTGTATCATGATCGGAAGCAAAGCAGAAGACCCGCAGAGACTTGCAGACTTTATTGACTGGCTGTACTCTCCGGAAGGCGTTATGGCTTCCTGTGCACAGACAGCAAGTACCTGCGGACCGGAAGGCCTGACATGGGAAATGAAAGACAACGAACCTGTACTTACAGACTTTGGTAAAAAAGCTCTTTACAGTGAGAGCGTAAATGTCCCAGATGAGTGGGGCGGCGGTACATGGAAAGATGGTGTTTCCGCACTGAACTACAAAGCAGTAAACCAGCTGGACAGCGATCCGGAAACAGGCGTATGCTATGACTATACAACATGGGATTCCGTACTTGCAGATCAGACTTCTGAGCTTACAAAAGACTGGCAGGAGAAGATGGGCGCACAGACAACCATGGAATATCTCCAGAAAAACAGCCAGATCCTTGTAGCACCTGGAAGCGGATATGTAGTACCTGAGGAAGATTCCCAGATCTCCACACTTCGTGGACAGTGCAAAGCGTCTATCGTAGATTACTCCTGGCAGATGGTATTTGCATCTGACGAGGATCAGTTCAATTCTCTTCTGAAAGAGATGCAGAAAACCCTGAAAGGACTGGATTACGATACCGTACTTGAATATGATATGAAATGCGCGAAGGAGCAGCAGGCAGCAAGAGAGGAAGTTGTGAAAGAATATCAGGATGATAACGACAGCGAAGATACAGCTTCTACAGACACAACTTCCACAGACAGCGACAGTACAGACAGCGATGCTTCCGCAGCAACAGACAGCACAGAATCAGACAGCAGCGCAGAGTAATATAAATGCAGATCATAAAGCGATTTTGGCTCATGAATATATAGCAGCATGGAACGTAAAGATCTGTTGAAAAAATCTCCCCGACTTGATTGCGGGGAGATTTTTTTTACTATTTGATCAGTTTTTTTCGATATTCCGCGGGGCTTTCGCCTACGTATTTCTTAAATTTCTTGTGGAAATAATCCACGTTCTTATAGCCGATCCTCTCGGCAATTTCATAAACTTTCAAAGTTTCATCTTCCAGAAGCTGCTTGGACTGCCGGATACGGATGCGGTCCAGGTAGGAGTTGAAACTTTCGCCTACTTTTTTTGTGAAGATTTTTCCCAGATAGGCACTGTTGTAGCCGAAGAGCGGTGCAATGGTTTCCAGCTTCAGGTTATCCATGTAGTTGTGGTCGATATAATGAAGCACATCGTCCATAATGTTTTCGCTGGAGGGGCCTCCGATGGCATTCATGCACATTTCAAACTGGCTTTCCAGAACTTTCAGGATCTCATAGAGATAGGATTTTCCGTCAATGGTGTCAATGATGGCGGAATTGGTAGAAAACGGGATGGAAATGTTGGTGTAAACCTGTGCGATCTTCTGCTTGATCTGCAGGTAAATATCAATGAGAAAACGCTTGATGGAGGGGACACTGTCTGTGCAGTAAAAAAGTTCCCGTCCGATCTCATGGAGCAGTTCTTCCATGCAGCGGTGGTTTCTGGTCTGGATATAATTGGTAAGGAGACCGGAATAACGAAGGGCCTCTTCGTCGGTGATCCGGTATGTAAATTCTTCCGCAGAGGGAAGATTCTCATAGCCCAGAACGTGCTGATTATATTCGCAGAAAAAGCGCCGTTCCAGAAGGGTACAGGCTTCCCGGTAGGAATACACGATGTCTTCCGGGCGGTATACTTTGCGGCCATAAGTCAGAAAGAGAGAATCCAGCGGAGAACCTTTCTGAGGGTTTACATGGTAATGGGCCAGAAGCCGCTCAAAACGCTGCAGGGCAAAGCTTCCCTTGAGGAGAATGACCTCCTTCTGATCCAGGCTTACATGATCGAAGGAATTGTGGTCCTGGTTGCTGACCCGCAGAAGTTCCGCAAAATCCCAGGTCACCTGGAAGGGATCATTATTAAAACGCTCATAGATCACCACCTGGTAGATATCTGTGGAAAGGTGCAGGTCCGCAAGGTTCATGGAAGAGATATCGTGGTCTGTTTCTGTGAGCAGAGAGCGGATGATGGTATCTCTGGCATTTTCCCGGTACTGGTTCAGAGTACGGGCAGATTTCCGTTCCTCTTCGATCTGTTTTTTTACGGTAAGGACTGCGTTTTCCAGTTCGTCCTCATCGATGGGTTTGGTGAGGTAAAAATCCACACCGTATTTGATGGCAGTCTGTGCGTAGGAAAAATCAGAGTATCCGCTTAAGATGATGAAATGTCCGTGGAAACCGTTTTCCCTTGCAATCTGTACGATCTCGGTACCGGTGAGCTTTGGCATGCGGATATCCAGAAGTACAAGATCCGGGGAAAGCTTCATAAGTTTTTCCAGTGCTTCATCGCCGGTCCTGGCCTGGCTGCAGATGGAAAATCCCAGAGCTTCCCAGTCAATAATATATTTCAGCCCTTCTAATACAATGGCTTCGTCATCTGCGATAAGAACTTTCATGATTCAGGTCCTCCTTGATTTTGTCCAGTGGCAGCCGCAGCGTGAAGGTGGTTTTTACGCCGGCTGTGCTTTCAATGTGAAGCTTGCAGTTGGGGCCGTAAAAAAGCTGAAGCCGCTGGTCGATGTTATAAAGTCCGATACTTCTTGTCCGTGTTTCATCTCTGGTGGCGATCCTTATGAGGAGTGCGTCCAGTTCCTCCGGTGTCATGCCTTTTCCGTTGTCGGAAATGCGGATCATAAGAAAGCCGTAATCCTCCCGGATCTCCAGGAGAATGTGTCCGCCGCTTTCCATACCTTCCAGACCGTGGGAAATGGAATTCTCGATAATGGGCTGGAGCATAAGCGGCAGGATCTTGTATTCGGAAAGTGGAAGAGGAAGGTCGATCTCCTCATCAAAATTCACCCGGTCGCCGAAGCGGAGTTTCTGGATAGAAACGTAGGTGTGGATATAGTTCAGCTCTTTTTCCAGAGAAATGGAAACGGTTCCTGTATTTTCCAGTACGTAGCGCATGGATTTTCCCAGAAGCTTGATGGCTGTGGCGACCTCACGGTCGCCGGCTGTGAATGCCTTCATGCGGATGGTTTCCAGTGTGTTGTAAAGAAAATGTGGATTGATTTGGCTTGCCAGCATTTTAAATTCCATCTGCTGCTGGCGGTTGACGATCTCCTGTTCCCGGATCCTGGACTGATAGATCTGAGCTTCTTTTTCTTTGATGGTTCCGACCATGGATTTCAGGTCTGTAAAGGTATCGGTAAGCTCGTCATTTCCCGCAAGGGAGTCAATGATATCGTAATTTTCCTGGCTTGCCTGGTGCATGGCCTGGCGGAGCATGAGAACTCTGCCGCTGAAATATTTTGCGTAGATAAAAAACAGCAGGCAGGGAAGCAGGATCACCGCAATGGTAAGCAGGATATAATTGCGGAGGACTTCTTTTATTGAGTGAAGTGCGTCCGGATTATAGGACAGCAGATAAATGGTGTCATCGGAATTGATGGGAACCAGCGTGCTGACGGCTGCCATCATTTTGGTTCCGTCAATGTCCATGATCCCGGAATTGCTGTAAAAAGCTTTCGAATGATCCACTTCAACCGGAAATCCGTTGCCCAGGAAATCTTTCTGGTTGCTGTAAAAAACTGGCGTCTGGTTTACAGAAAGAACCGTTTTCATGCCGGTGTTGTCAATGCGGCTTTTCAGGTAATTGTCGCTGACTGTGATATTGAGAACTGCGTAGCTTCCGGTTTTCGGAAGGGGAATCCTGCGGTAGAGATTCAGTTCCCAGTAAGTGTTATGCATGGTATCTGTCCGGTGCATGGTCCGCCAGAACGGAGCAGCATTGTCGGCTGCCTGCTGGAACCAGCTGCTGTTCTGGATCTGCTTCGTGGCGGGATGAAAGAAAGAGTATTCTCCAAGGGATTCATTAAAAGTATAAATCCCGATAAAGGTTACAGAGGTATCTCTGGAATATACGTTGGAGATGCCTTTGTAATTTTTCATGGCGTTGTGTGCGCTCTGCTGATCCGGATAGTCGGTATACAGGATATCCAGAAGATCCTGGTCGTCAGACAGGTTTTCGGAAATGTTGTACAGGTTTGTGACAACATCGAACATCACGGATTTTACACGAAGGTTTTCTGCTTCTGTCTGTTCACGGTAGTGGTCTTCCAGAGAACTGGTGGACTGCTTCAGTATAAAAACACAGAAAAGAACCGGGATCAGGAGTACAAGGACAAAGATCGCCAGCAGCTGTTTCTGGATTTTTGGATGTTGGGACAGGATGTCGGGGGTGTGGATTGCTTTATGCTTCAATGGAAAAACCTCCTAGTATCTTTCAGTATACAAAAAATCCAAAAACTTGGCAACGTCGTTACTTGTCTCCTTCCACTAAAAATTAGAGTATTTTTTATCCAAAATTGACGGTATCCATATAAAATTTTTTTGCTTATAATCAAATCAGATTGAAATCAAATTGAGAAATAAACGTGAATATTTCAAGGAGGAACCTACATATGAAATTTGGAAATGGCTGCTGGCTGCAGAAAGAGGGAATTGCCTGCTTTGCGCCGCAGGAGGCATATTTTGTAAATAAGAATGAGGATGAGACTGTGATCTGCGCGCCGACTCATCACATTGGCCACAGAGGCGATACTCTTGGCGGAATCAATCTTACTGTCCGCATTACCGTACCGGCGCCGGAAGTGATCCGTGTGCAGGTAAGCCATTATCTTGGCGTACAGAAAAAAAGCCCGTCTTTTGAACTGAACCTGGATGGAACAGGAGCCGGAGATGTGGAAGAGACAGAAGATGAGCTGATTGTAAAAAGCGGAAGCCTTGCTCTTCACATTAACAAGAAAAACTGGAGTATGCGTTATGAGCGCGATGGAAAACTTCTGACACAGAGCGCCGGTCGTGATCTTGCATACATGCGTACCCAGTGGACAGATTTTGCCTATGATATGGACCCGGAAGGAAAGGCATATATGAGACAGGAACTGGATCTTTCTGTCAACGAGCATGTATATGGTCTTGGTGAGCGCTTCGGTGCTTTTGTAAAAAACGGCCAGTCCATTGATATTTGGAATGAAGACGGCGGTACCAGCACAGACCAGTCATACAAAAATATTCCGTTTTATCTGACGGACAGAGGATACGGCGTATTTGTAAACCATCCGGAAAAAGTTTCCTTCGAAGTTGCCACAGAGCAGGTGGCAAAAGTAGAGTTCTCGGTTCCTGGTGAGACCCTGGATTATTTCGTGATCAACGGACCTTCCATGAAAGAAGTTCTGATGCGCTACACAGACCTTACCGGCAAGCCGTCTCTTCCTGCACCGTGGACCTACGGACTGTGGCTGTCCACTTCCTTTACAACCAATTATGACGAAGAGACCGTTATGAGATTTATCGATGGTATGCAGGAGCGAGGCATCGGCCTTCGTGTGTTCCATTTTGACTGCTTCTGGATGAAAGAATTCCACTGGAGTGATTTTGTTTGGGACAGCCGTGTATTCCCGGACCCGGAGGGTATGCTGAAGCGTATCAAAGCCAAAGGCCTGAACATCTGTGTATGGATCAATCCGTACATCGGACAGGAATCTGTTCTTTTTAAAGAGGGCGTGGAAAAAGGATATTTCATCAAACGTCCTAACGGCGATGTATGGCAGTGGGATATGTGGCAGCCGGGAATGGCTCTTGTAGATTTTACAAACAAAGAGGCATGGAACTGGTATCAGGAAAAACTCAGCGCACTTCTGGATATGGGTGTTGACTGCTTCAAGACAGACTTCGGTGAGAGAATTCCGGAAAACTGTGTGTATGCAGACGGATCTGATCCGCAGAAAATGCATAACTTCTATACTTATTTATATAATAAATGTGTTTACGAGCTTCTTGAGAAAAAACGCGGCAAAGGTGAGGCGGTTCTTTTTGCCCGCTCCGCAACAGTGGGCGGTCAGAAATTCCCGGTACACTGGGGTGGTGACTGCTGGTCCGATTACGTATCTATGGAAGAAAGCCTTCGTGGCGGTCTTTCCCTGACTATGTCCGGATTTGGATACTGGAGTCATGACATCGGTGGATTTGAAAATACTTCCACTGCGGATGTATACAAGCGCTGGGCTGCTTTTGGCCTGATGTCTTCCCATTCCAGACTTCACGGAAGTACTTCCTACCGTGTTCCGTGGGCTTACGATGACGAGGCCGTTGACGTTGTAAGACGTTTTACCGCGATTAAGGCACAGCTGATGCCATACCTGTACAGAAATTCCATCTACACCGCGAAAACCGGCGTGCCGATGATGCGGAGCATGGTCATGGAATTTACCGATGATCTGAACTGCGCTTACCTTGACAAGCAGTATATGTTCGGTGATTCTCTTCTGGTTGCGCCGATCTTTAATGATGAAAACAAAGCGATCTATTATCTTCCGGAAGGAACCTGGACACACTTCCTCACAGGAGAGAAGAAACAGGGCGGAAAATGGTACAAAGAGGACTGCGACTATCTGACCATTCCTGCATTTGTAAAAGAAAACAGCCTGATCGCAACCGGCGCAGTGAACACAAAACCGGATTACGATTATGCACAGGATGTAACCGTAACCGCATATGAGCTTATCGACGGAAAAGAAGCAGAGACGGTTGTTTATTCCATGGACCAGAAAGCGGAGACAAAGGTTTCTGTTCTCAAAAAGGGCAGCACCATCACCGTTAAAGTAGAAGCAGAGAAGCCATGCACCATTGTCCTGAAAGACGAAGTTGTGAAGAGCGTTTCCGGTGCTGAATTTGTTATGGATGGAAATGACTGCAAGGTAGCTCTGGCAAAAGGCGGCGAGTTTATCTGCACTCTGTAAACAGAAGTATTGTAACCGGATCGTACAAGTCCCCGGCGGGATGCATAAAGAAATAAGCAGTGCCGGGGATCTGATTAAATAAAATCAAATAGGGGAGTAAAAATGACTAAAAACGTGGAAATCGAAAAGAAGATTGAAGACCTTGTTTCCCAGCTGACGCTGGATGAAAAAATCGGCATGATCCATGGGGACGGACTGTTCCGCACAAAAGGAGTGGAACGTCTTGGAATTCCGGAAGTCACCATGTCTGATGGCCCTATGGGTGTGCGGAATGAGTTTGAAAATGCACACTGGGTGGCAATTGGAAACAACGATGATTATGTAACCTATCTGACCAGCAACAGTGCCATTGCCGCTACCTGGAACCGTGAGATTGCCCGGGAAGCAGGAGAAGTTCTGGGAGAGGAAGCAAGAGGAAGAGGAAAAGATGTGATCCTGGCGCCTGGTGTCAACATCAAAAGAAGTCCTCTCTGCGGAAGAAATTTTGAATACATGAGTGAAGATCCTTATCTGGCAGGAGAACTGGCAGTGCCGCTGATCCAGGGAATCCAGACAAAAGATACCGCAGCCTGCGTAAAACATTTTGCACTGAACAATCAGGAGACAGACCGTGTCTGGGTAAATGTGGAAGTCAGCGAAAGAGCTCTCTGGGAGATTTATCTTCCTGCCTTTGAAAAAGCTGTGGAAGAAGGAAAAACCATGTCTGTCATGGGTGCATATAACCTTTATAAAAATGAGCACTGCTGTGAAAGCAAAGAGCTGATGAAAGAAATCCTCCGTGACAAATGGGGATTTGACGGAATGACGGTATCCGACTGGGGTGCTGTCCATGGTACAAAAGAAGTGGCAGACAGCGGACTGGATATTGAAATGTCTGTTACCGACAATTTTGATGAGTACTGCATGGCTGAGCCGATGAAAAAAGCAGTGGAAGCAGGAGAAATCCCGGAGTCTTTCCTGGATAATAAAGTACGTAACATTCTTCGTATGCTGTTTCGTTTACATAAAATGGGTAGCGAAGAGCGCCAGCCAGGAAATTATAATACACCGGAACACAGAGAAGTTGTTTTGAATGCAGCCAGGGAATCGGTGGTTCTTCTGAAAAATGAGAAAAAACAGCTTCCGTTATCCCAGAAAGACACAAAGAAAGTTCTTGTCATCGGCGATAACGGTGACCGTATCCATTCCAACGGTGGCGGAAGTGCGGAGATCAAGGCACTTTATGAGATTTCACCGCTTATGGGAATCAAAAAATTTCTTGGCGGAAATGCACAGGTTGTTTATGCAAAGGGATATTTTGCAGATGATCTGGAAAAAGCGCAGTCTGATGTAAACTGGCAGGCAGACAGCCTGGAAAACGGTGGTGGCAGTACAAAAGAGGCGGCAGCAGCCAGTGCGGAGCTTGCCAAGAAACAGGATGAGCTCCGTGCGGAAGCTGTGAAACTGGCAGCAGATAAGAGTTTTGATACGGTTATTTTTGTGGGCGGACAGAACCATATGCAGGATCTGGAAGGACAGGACCGCTCCGATATGAAACTTCCATACAGACAGGATGAACTGATCCAGGAGCTTTTTGCCGTGTGTCCGGATATGATCACTGTGATCGTTTCCGGATCCCCTGTGGAGATGCCGTGGATCGATGAGGCCAAAACTCTGGTATGGCACTGGTATGCAGGAATGGAAGGTGGTACAGCCCTTGCGGAGGTACTTTTTGGAAAAGTGAACCCGTCCGGAAAACTGCCGGAAACCTTCCCGGTGACACATATGGACTGCTCTGCACACTGCATCGGAGAGTTTGGAACAGAGAAAACAGTAAAATATACGGAAGGAATTTTCGTAGGCTACCGTTATTATGATACAAAACACAAGAAAGTACTTTTCCCATTCGGACACGGGCTTTCCTATACAGACTTCACTTACAGCAATATGAAGGTGACAGGAACCTATCCGGAGATCACAGTCAGCGTGGATGTGACAAATACCGGTGACATGGAAGGAAAAGAAGTCGTTCAGCTCTATGTAGGCAAAAAAATCTCCGCAGTGGAGAGAGCCGCAAAAGAGCTTAAGGGATTTACGAAGCTTTCTCTGAAACCAGGCGAGACAAAAACAGCAGAGATCCGTCTGGATGCAGATGCATTTACTTATTATGATGAAAAGAGTCACAGCTTTGTTGCAGAATCCGGAACTTACCAGATCTATGCCGGAAAATCTGTGGAAAATATCTGCTGTGAAGCAGTGATCGACCTGAAATTATAAAAAAATTTACAGGATAAAAATGCCGGAAAGCCGCATAAAATAAGGCTTTCCGGGACTTTGAAAAAGTTTTTTTGAAAAAAATTAAAAAAAATTGAAAAAAGGGGTTGCAATTTAAAAAAACCTGTTATATAATATCATTCGTCGCAAGCGATAAGGCAAGCGAAAAACAAAACACATAGGGCTATCGCCAAACGGTAAGGCAACGGACTCTGACTCCGTCAGTTCAAGGTTCGAATCCTTGTAGCCCTGCTTTTTAAGCACCTCGAATGAGAGGTGCTTTTTTTGTGCGTCTGAGAAGCGATAGCTAGTAGATAGCTAGTACAAATGTTGGAATGAGATTATGTACAGGAACGTACCGGGCAGCCTCTTAAGGAGGACACATAGATGATCAACGATCCAAGAATAAAAAAAGTACTTTACGGTGGAGACTACAATCCGGAACAGTGGCCGGAAGAAGTATGGGAAGAAGATATGCGTCTGTTCAAACTGGCAGGCATTGATATCGTGACCCTGAATGTTTTTTCCTGGGCATCCCTGCAGCCGTCGGAAGATACCTACGATTTTTCCAGACTGGACAAGATCATGGATTTGGTGGAAAAAAACGGCCTGAAAGTGTGCCTTGCCACTTCCACAGGCGCACATCCTGCATGGATGGCAAAACGTCATCCGGACATCCTGCGGACAGAATTTAACGGCATGAAACGAAAATTTGGAAGCCGCCATAATTCCTGCCCGAACAGCCCCACATTCCGGAAATATTCTGTCCGTCTTGCGAAGAAACTGGCAGAGCGATACGGGAACCGTGAATGTGTGGTTGGCTGGCATGTGAACAATGAATTTGGCGGGGAATGTTACTGCGAAAACTGTGAGAAGAAATTTCAGGAATGGCTGAAGAAAAAATACGGAACTCTGGATGAGCTGAACCGGGTGTGGGATACGGCATTCTGGGGACACACTTTTTATGACTGGGATGAGGTGGTTGTGCCAAATCTTCTCAGCGAGCATTTTGCGGAGAACAGGACAACTTTCCAGGGGATTTCGCTGGACTACCGTCGTTTTAATTCAGAGAGCATGCTGGATTGTTTTAAGGGGGAGTACGATGCCATCCGTTCTGTTGATCCGGACACCAAGATCACAACCAATCTGATGGGATTCTACAAACCGTTGGATTATCAGATGTGGGCGAAATCCATGGACTTTGTTTCCTGGGACAATTATCCGGCAAATGAGGATTCCTACTCCAGGATCGCCATGAACCACGATCTGATGAGAGGAATCAAAGGTGGCCAGCCCTTTATCCTGATGGAACAGACTCCAAGCGTTACCAACTGGCTGCCATACAATGCGCTGAAACGACCAGGCGTGATGCGCCTCTGGAGCTACCAGGCAATGGCACATGGAGCGGACGCGGTGATGTTTTTCCAGATGAGAAGAAGCATTGGCGCCTGCGAAAAATTTCATGGTGCGGTGATCGATCACGTCGGAACAGAAAATACCAGAGTGTTCCGGGAACTGTCCCAGCTTGGAAAAGAGCTGAAAAGTCTTGGTGACCGCACGCTTGGAGGCAGATATCATGCAAAGACTGCACTTCTTGTTGACTGGGATAACTGGTGGGCAGTGGAATATTCCGCAGGCCCAAGCTGCGACCTGAAATATCTGGATGAAGTATATCTTTATTACCGTGCACTGGAAGAGCAGAATTATGCGGTAGATATCATCGGCGTGGAGGATGACCTTGAGAAGTACGATGTGGTGATCGCGCCGCTTCTCTATATGACGAAGACAGGAACGGACGAAAAAGTGCGGAACTTTGTGAAAAATGGAGGTACTTTTATCACAAGTTATTTCAGCGGAATCGTGGACGAGCATGATCTGGTGATCACAGGCGGATACCCGGGAAAACTTCGTGACATCTTAGGAATCTGGATGGAAGAATCCGATGCCCTTCCATCTGACAAGGAAAATCACTTTACATACAGAGGAAAAGAATATCCGGCAAAACTGCTGTGTGACCTGATGCATCTGGAAGGCGCTGTGGAGATGGCCCGATACCAGGAGGATTTTTATGCAGGGACTCCGGTGCTTACGGAGAATGCTTTCGGGTCTGGAAAAGCTTATTATGTGGGAACCCGTTCCAGCGAGGGCTTTTACAGAGAGTTTATCCGCAGCTGCATGGAAGAAAAAGGAATCCGCCCAGTACTTGAAGTACCAGAGGGGGTTGAAGTGACGGAGCGGTTCTGTGGGGAGAGAAGTATCAAATTTGTACTCAATCATAATGATAAGCCGGTTCGGGTACAGATTGGTGATGACCGGAAAGATCTTCTGACCGGAAAGAACTATAATGCGTCTGATGTTGCTGAACTGGAGGCGAAGGGAGTTTTAATGTTGGAAAAATAAAAAAGAGGATATTTGCAATCCGCTGAAAAAACAAGTGCGTTTCTCCTAACCAAGTGTTACAATGGTGTCATAGACAGTATAACAGGAGGCATGAATGAGTTACAGTTTTGAAAGTCGCGTAAGATTCAGCGAGATCGGAGAAAATGGCTGCCTGACGCTGCCGGGAGTTCTGGATTATTTTCAGGACTGCTGTACTTTTGAATCTGAGCAGACAGGACTTGGAATGGAAGTATTAAAGGCACAGAAAAGGGCCTGGGTCCTTTCAGCATGGCAGGTAATTGTAAAACGATATCCGAAGCTTGGTGAAAATATAAAAGTAACAACAATCCCTTATGGATTCCGTGGTTTCATCGGAATGCGTAATTTTATCCTTGAGACAGCGGATGGTGAGAAACTGGCCTGGGCCAATTCCTACTGGTCCTTTATCAACACAGAGACAGGACTTCCGGAGAAGCTGGCACCGGCAGATACCGATCCATATGACCTGGGCGAAAAAATAGAAATGGAATATGCACCGAGAAAGATCGCCCTTCCGAAGGAACGGGAAGTGAAGGAAGCTTTTTCCGTACAGAAGCATCATCTGGATACCAATCATCACGTGAACAACTGCCAGTATATCCGTATGGCGATGGATCATCTGCCGGAAGATTTCAGAGTCTGTCAGCTTCGCGTGGAATATAAACGGCAGGCAGTACTGGGGAACGTGATCGTTCCGGAAGTATATATGACAGAAAATAAAGGAACTGTAGTTCTCAACGCGGAGGATCAGGAGCCTTACGCAGTAGTTGAGTTTACAAAATAATACAGGCGGCAGAGACAGGAACCTGCATCTGCACCGCAAAAGGAGGACGCGCTATGCTTGAAAAATTAAAAGAAGAAGTCTACAGAGCAAACATGGATCTGCCCAAATATGGACTGGTTACTTTTACCTGGGGAAATGTCAGCGGCATTGACAGAGAGAAGGGACTTTTTGTCATCAAACCAAGTGGTGTGGATTATGACAAGCTGACACCAGAAGACATGGTAGTGGTTGATCTTGATGGAAATAAAGTAGAAGGCAGATACAATCCGTCTTCTGATACACCGACCCATGCAGTCCTTTACCGGGCATTCCCAAATATCGGCGGTATTGTACATACCCATTCATCCTGGGCAACAAGCTGGGCGCAGGCCGGAAGATCGATCCCATGTTACGGAACCACTCATGCGGATTATATTTACGGAGAAGTTCCCTGCGTGCGCAATCTGAACAGGAGAGAGATCGAAGAGGCATATGAGAAAAATACAGGAGTCCTCATTGCGGATTACTTCAAGAACAAAGATTACGAAGCAGTACCGGCAGTTCTCTGCAAAAACCACGGACCTTTTACCTGGGGCAAAGATGCTCATGAGGCTGTCCACAACGCAGTTGTTCTGGAAGAGGTTGCCAAGATGGCATCCCGCTGTGAGCTGATCAATCCGGATGTCAAACCGGCACCGCAGGAACTTCAGGACAAACATTACTACAGGAAACATGGTGCAAATGCATACTACGGACAGGTAGGTCAGGAAGACTGAACAAAAAAATAACTTAGTCGAATGCGGATTGCAATATTCATTCGACCAGAAATGCCGCGGAACAGGACCGCGGCATTTTTTGTCGAAAAATGCAGAAAATGCCAGATTTGCTGACCTTTAACACAGGTGCCGCCAAAATATGTGCTAATGTCAAGAAAAATGCAGAACATTAACACGTTTTGGAAAACAGGTGGCAGGATGAAAATTTACACTTATCAGGGAAGAAAGAACGTTTCCGGAGAAAAAATACGCCAGATGAGGAATATGAAACGGATGTCGCAGTCCGCTCTGGCAGCAAAAATGCAGGTGGAGGGAGTGATGCTGGAGCGTGACAGCATCAGCCGCATCGAAGGAGGGGAACGTTTTGTGGCAGATTATGAACTGCGGGTGTTTGCCAAAGTGCTGGGTGTAGACGTGAAATGGCTCCTGAATGAAGAATGTTCCTGAGATCAGCAACAGGATAATTGGTATAACCTGTATTTATACAGGGAAACTACTTGATATTTATGCCGGAAACTGCTACAGTATAAAGAAAAAAGGCGGCCGTAAAGCCCTGCGGAGGCGAATGGCCACGGATAAGAAGATAGAGGCGCGGATTTTATCAGTATTTATGGACGGGAGGCCCTGGCAGGCTGTCCATAAAGAAAGGAAAATCTGCCGAAGTGCTCTGAAATGCCAGATGACAGGGTGCTGGGACGCCGCAGAACATGCGTCGTACTGTCACGGATGTGGAGCGCTATCGGTAGCACTTCGGGAGATTGGATTTCCTGACAGGCTATAAGTTAAATAAGGATTATTTAACCGGAGGTGTTCTAAGAAGGGACAGCCTCCGTTTTTTTTGTCCTCGAAAAAGGGAGGAGAAAAATGAGTAAAAAAGCAGGAACAGCATTGTCTGTTATGGCAATGGTATTCATGGGCGCACTGGATGGGTTTATCATTTCAGATAATGTGGAATGCACGAAATACGAAAATGT
>CAVEKJ010000001.1:0-63962 GCA_963616205.1 Prevotella sp. | reverse complement strand
AGATAGTAAGTTTTTCCTTTTTCCACAGAGATCAGATACAGTCCGGTTTCTCCGTCGATATAGTCGCGATCCTCATAATCCCAACCTGTTTCTGTTTTTACCCTTAACTGGAAATTATCTGCCGGAGAAACATAGTATTCTGCTGTTTCCGGTGCTGTAAAAGAATACCAACTATATCCTCCAAGCCTGCTTTCGATAGGATTGTCTGATCCTACGGAAATAGATGGAAGTTCTTTATTTATAGCCTTGATGGTAAAATCACTGCTCACATCCATCTTTTCACTGTTGCAGTAGATCGTAATCGTATATTCCCCTTCATACAGTGTACTTCCTGCACTTAATTCAGTGTCACTGTCATCTTTTTTCAGAAGATTATAGGTAAATCTATTTCCATGAGAATCCATCTCGGTGTATTCACCTGCAAAGGTAATGGTCTCAGACGGGATTCCGTTTCCGTACTGCAGATTCAGCTTCAGGCCTTCCAGATAAACATCATCAAAATCAGCCTTATATTCTGTCTGTGTGATACCGGTTGTATCCAGCTGTATTGACTCTGGTTTTATGATCTTTGATAATTTTACAGAGAAATTTCCTGTATCATCTTCACTGTACAGTCTCGCGCAAAAATAGTAGGTGGTTCCCTTGGTTATTTGAACTTCTACTCTGAAATTCTGGTTTGTACCGCCGTCGTCATTGCTCGTCAGATAATCATTCACACTGTCCGGATCTGCTTTATCATACGCATATCCAAAAGTATCATATTCGCCTTCTGAAGTGAAAATATAGGTTCCGTCTTCTTCCGCTGTGAAGGAAAACCATACACGTTTTCCCTCTGTATCAATATTTACATCATAAGACTGGCCTTCTGTCATCGCCTGTACACTGTCCGGGATCACTGAATTTGCTGACGCAGTATCTTCGCCTGCATCAAACTCTGCATCCTCTCCTGCGTTGAGTTCTTCCACATCTTTTGCTGCTGCATCTGTTTCTGCATCAGAGCTGCTGTCCTGTGTCAGCTCTTCCGGCTGAGAAAGATCTTCTGTTTCTGCGGGTTCCTCTGTCTCTGCAGATGCATCAGTACCTGTTGGTGTATCTGTCCCCGCTAATGTATCTGGCGCTGCAGGTTCACCGGTCTCTCCCGCCTCGTTTGTATCTGCTGCCGATTCTGTTTCCTGCCGATTCTGTTTCCTGCTGCTCCGGTACAGAGATTTCTTCGCCCGCTTCCGCGGAAAAATCATCTGAGGATACTTCTTCCGTATCCTCATCCACAGCTTCCGTCACAGTTTCTTCCGCCTGGGCTTCTTCCACAGGCTCCGATGAAAAATCTGCTCCACTTACCGCCAGAGCAGTCCCATCCACACTGGTAACTGTCATCGCAGCCGCCAGCAATATTGCCAGATGTTTCTTTTTCATACGTGGTCCTCCTTATCGTATGTATAATCTTCTGAATCACTATGTATAATTATACGCTTCATATACGATTTCCGCCACCGGTTTTTATACACAAAAATCCCTTCCATGGTGTTAACTATGGAAGGGATTTTTGTGGTCATAACGTAACTAATTATTCTTTATTTTTCTTTGAATATATTCTTCTATCTGTTCCAGTAATTGTTTGCCAGTTTCTATCTGTTCTTCCGCTTCTTCTCTTGTTGCAATATAAAAATCGTCATAATCGCTGGCGTGTCTGATTTCTTCTGCTTCTACAATTTTTCGCCCAAGTTTTCTGGGAAAAATCTCGGTTTTAATATAATTCTTATTGAAATTTGCCAATGCATCTTTATGTCTTTTATACGCATTTCCATCTAATGCATGTATTGCTGAAATCGCATGATAAATACCATAATATGCACGATTATTAGCACCTCGAAATTCTTTTGCTTCCAAAAGAATTTCCGCTGCTTTAGTATCACTTTTAGCAGTTTCTAGTCGATAAAGAATAAGGTCTTTCTGCGTTCCTTTTTCATCAGGCTGCATCAAATAGTTTTACCCCCTCTTTCTTTACATTTGCATAAAATGGATAAACATCAACCCAATTCAGAAAATGTTTTTCACTTTTTGCAATTGGTTTAATATCAAGATCATGATCCATATTAAAGTCAAAAGTTTCTCCTGATAATTCATGTCGATACTGCTTAATATCTATATCGGACAAATCAAGAAGAATCATAATATCGATATCAGAATCTTCCCTGTAGTCTCCTCTGGCATATGAGCCGTATAAAATAACACTTTTTAAATGTGTTCCATATATTTTCTGTAATATTTTTGTGTACTGTCCCAACAATGTTTTCATCGATACCGGCATAATCACACCTCCTCTGTCTGATAAAATACCTTTATTCAATGACCATTCTTTCTTTTATTTAATTATACTCTCTCATATCATTATTTCGCAATGAGATTTTTTCGACATAATTCTCCAGACATACGAAAACAGACTGAGAATTCAATATATATTCTTATCAAATCTCAGCCTGTTTTATATACTCATTTACATAAAATATGGATTATTTTACCGTTACCTTGCAGGTCTGCTTTTTGGAGCCACTCTGTACGGTGATGGTTGCGGTTCCTTTTTTGATGCCTTTTACGACACCTTTGGAGGTGACGGTTGCGATCTTTGTGTTGGAAGATTTATAGGTGATGTTCTCATCTGTGTTCTTCGGGGTTGCAACGGCTTTGATGGTGAAGGTTTTTCCTCTGTTCACAGTCTTTGTTTTTGGTACACCGGTGAGTTTTGTTGTTTTGACCTTTGGCATTACTTTGATGGTGACAACTGATTTTTTGCTTCCGGCTTTTACTGTGATCTTTGCGGTTCCTACCTGTTTTCCTGTGACAACGCCTTTTGCATTTACGGTTGCGATGTTCTTGTTGGATGTGCTGTATGTAACCTTATCCTGACTTGTGATCGGATCAAGAACCGGTTTCAGGGTTACTGTTTTTCCTTTGTAAATGCTGGTGGATTTCAGGTTTGTGATGTAGCGGGTGGAGACGTTGCCTTTCTGGACAGTTACCATTACATCTGCAGTCGTTCCACTGTTCAGTTTGATCGTTACCCATGTAGTGCCGGATTTATTCTTTGCTGTGAGCTTGAATGTTCCGTTTTTGTTGACATTGGATACCGTTACAAGGTTCTTGTTCTTCGGAGTTACACTCTTCAGATAATCACCGTTGGCAAAATCAGATACTTTGACAGCTGTGGTAGACTGTCCATTTTTTAATGTAATCTGATCCGTATTTACACTCATATTGTAGGTCCGGTTTTCTCCCCAGTCCTGAAAACCACATCGTTCACATTTGAGATACTGCTGGTAATCCGCTGTAAAAAATATCGGAGTTGGATTTCCTTTGCTGACAGTGTGTTTGCCGGAACCATGATTTACCCACTGCCCGTCCGTAAATTTATGCCCCAGTACCGGAATAAGCACATCGCTGTCCTGCTGCACTTCTTCTTCTCCATCTTTATCCAGGAAATGTTTTCCGCAGGATGTACAACGATAAGTGTCCTTCATTCCCGGGTTCTGGCACTCCGCCGGATATCCCTGTTCTAATTCCAGAATGTGCTCATTCGTTACCGGTATTATCAGCTCACTGTCTTCCGTAACCTTCTCGGTTCCCTTTTCATCAAAGAACCTCTGTTGACAGTAATCGCAGATGTAGTAGCTTTTTCTTCCTTCATTTGTACAGGTTGCTTCATATCCCTCCATGTATCTCATTGTATGATTCTGAGGTTCTGTCGGAAGGATCAGATCTGACTCTGCTACTGCCTGAGTTCCTTCCTGATCAAGGAAGTATTGGCTGCATCTGGTGCAGTAATAATAGGCTTTCATACCTACATTTATACAATTTGGCTCGTTTTTCCCGTGATATTCCATCTGGTGCCCAGGCGCTGGAATCACGATATCCTTCTCTGAAATCTCTGTTTCACCATTCCAGTCAGAAAAATTTTTGCCACAGGTTTCGCAATGATAATATGACTGATTGCCTGACTGTGTACAGGTTGCGCTTTTTCCTTCATAATAGGTCAGATTATGGCCAAATTTACTGATAATCAGATTGCCCCACACTACACTTGAACCTTCTGCATTACAAAAATCCCTGCCACATACTTCACAGTGCCAATATTGGTAGTTCCCATCACTTGTACAGGTTGGCTTAGATTCTGCATGAAAGGTAAGTGGATCTTTTATATTATGGAACGAAAAACCATTTTCTGCTGAATAGGTTTCCGCCGTAGAGCCCTTATGTCCCATAATAAGAATATCCTGCTTTGTACCATCTGAATTATAACCAAAAGCCTTTTTTTCTATCACTGTGGACGCATTGGCAATGTAAACACTTCTCAGATTTGTACAATCGAAAAATGCATTGGTGTCAACATGTGTTATGTTGTCCGGAAGAATGATCTCTTCCAGACTGGAACAGTTGGAAAATGCTCCATATGGAATTTCTGTGAGATTCTTTGAAAGTTTGATTCGATTTAAACCGCAATTCTCAAACGCAGATTCTTCAATCGTTGTTACGCTGTCCGGTAATGTTACTTCTCCTAACATCGTGCCATGGAACGCATTCTTCCCGATCTTTGTCACTCCATCTGGAAGTACGATATTTTGTAACTCGCTACAGCTCCAAAATGTACCTTCTTTAATTTCCGTTACATTCTTCGGTATATTTATTGATTGTAGATGGAAATTCCAGCCAAATGCTTGTTCGCCGATTTCTGTTACTGATTCCGGTAACTCCACACTTTTCAGGTTATTTCCTGAAAAAGCCTCGTCTCCTATTATTTCCAGATTTTGAGGCAATTTTACTTCTGTTAAACCATTATAGTAAAATGCCGCATCACCGATTTCTGTAATTTTGTCCGGCAAAACAATACTGTCTAATCGGCTGCATTCCCTGAATGCCCCATTACCTATGTTTTCCAAACTTTCCGGTAATGTAACTTTCCTCAGATCTCCACAACCACTAAAAGCATCGGCACCTATACTTGTTATTCCATCTTTAATTTCTATATATTTAATGTTTGTTTTTCCATTAAATGAATCCGAATCGATGGAGCCACTACCCTCGATAACAAGTCGTCCATCCCCATACAGTTTATATGTAGCGTCACTTCCACAGTTCCCACTTTCAACAACTTCCGAACTTTCGCCCGCACCGGCAACTGCTGCTTCTCCATCTGAAAATCCGTCTTCCACATCTGCCTGTAATTCCTCTGTATCAGAATTATCTGCTTCTGCGTTCTTCTCCAGTTCTTCGGTGCTGTCCTCAAACAACTCAAGATCACTGGTGTCATTATCCTGCGAATCCTCTGAAACTGTTTCTCCAGTGGTTGCTGTATCTTCTGCTATTTCCGTTCCTTCTGCTTCATCTGTCTCCGCCTGAAATTCAGCAGCCGCATACACGGACACTGTCTCCAACGGTGCTGCCGCTGTTGTCAGGATCATAGCCGCAGAAAGCAGCCATGCAATGTTCTTTTTCTTCATAGATTTCCCCCATTTTCCAATGCACATTTATATTAAAATTATAAATTTTTCAGCATATTTAATCAAGCTTTGTTTAGAATATTTTTGTCATATTTTGTCTATTTACAGACATTTTTATGCTTTTTTTCTACTATAAAAATCCGGCAGATGCACATGTGAAAACTTTCCATGTTTTATCTGCCGGGTTTCTGTTTTTATTTTCTTTTGTATCCTGCCACTGGCATGGCAGCTTTGTGTACGCCTGCTTTGCCGTTACTTCACGGTTATCTTACAGTTCAGTTTTTTCGCTCCGCTCTGTACGGTGATCACTGCGGTTCCTTTTCGGATTCCCTTTACGACTCCCAGGGAATTTACTGTGGCGATCTTTGGATCAGAAGATTTGAAAGTGATCTTCTCATCACTGTAATACGGCACGGTCACTGCCTGGATCGTGTATGTTTTTCCACGAAGTATGGTTTTTGTTTTAGGTACGCCGGTCATCTTTACGGTTTTTACTGCGGCAGTACTGCTCAGAAAACGGAAGCCGTTTTTCTTTGCGTAAGTCTGTGCGGTAGAACCTTTTTTTCCGGCGATGACAAGGGTTTTGTTTTTTTCGCCATTGAAATTATAGCCCATCGCCCTGTCTCCTATTACCGTCTTACTGTTCAGGATCGTAATCTTTTTCATGGATGTGCAATCATAAAAAGCAAGCCGTTGGATCCTTTTTACACTGGCGGGGATTGTGATCGTGCTAAGTTTTCTGCAGGAATCAAATGCACCGACTCCAATATCTGTAAGTTTCTTTGGCAACGTTACTTTCCATAAATTTGGGCAAAAAGAAAAGGCGTCTTCTCCAATAACTGTAACACTCTCCGGAAAGCTTATGTTTGTCAGACCACAGCTTCTGAAAGTAGTTCTTCCAATTTCCTTAACTCCATTCCCCAAAGTCACTTTCTTTAATTTCCGATCTGCCTCAACTAACGCTTCCGGTAACACTTTCATACTTCCTGGAATGCTGAGCGATGCAAGATCATAACAGTAACTGAATGCATATTCATCAATTTTCGTCACTGTATCCGGCACATCCAGACTGGTAAGTTTACTATGATAAAATGCATACGCACCTATCTCTTTCAGTCCATAAGGAAGTTTAATGCTGGTAATCGCTGTGTCCCCAAATGCCCGGACTCCAATACTCCGCAAAGTCCCTGGCAATGAAATACTTTTTAAATTTTCACATCCTGAAAATGTTCTGTCATCAATTCTGGTAATCCCGGACGCAACAGTCGCCTTCTTTATTTCCGAATTTTTATTCGAAAAACTGTCCGTAACCTTAACCTCCCCTTTCCCCTGGATCAGGAGATATCCATTGGAATATAAACGATACGTAGCACTTTTTCCGCAGGAGCCTTTTGCGATGATCTTTGCGGTGCTTTGTGTTCCTGTTGCTTCCTGTGCGGTTCCATCTGCATAACCAGTCTGTGCGTGTGCAGCCACGGAAGGTACACAGGACCCTGTCAGGATCATTGCCGTTGATAACAGTATTGCGATCTTTTTCCTAAACATAAAACTCTCCCTCCTTGAAAATTGACCGGATGTCCATGATCTGTTCTGCCATTTGCTCATATGGTAACAGAAGGACCGGCGCATATCCGGTCCTCTTTTTTCAGTATTTAGAATCTATTTGTTAATCCAACTACATACTTGTCTTCTGTGTACTCAGGAATCTTTACCAGAAGTCCTGCTTCTGTGTCTTCTGTTTCTACTTTGATCGCCGTATCAAATGGTCTCAGCTGTCCATGATAGCCCTTGATCAGGAACTCATTTGCGCCTGCTTTCAGATGATCTGCAAACACGTTGAGGTTTCCGTCTTTCTGTGTATAATGCAGCTCGATTCCGTTCTCGATCATCTCGGATTCGCGGTCGCTGCAGCGTGTGCCGTAAATGCCATCATGGTTTACTTTCAGCCATGCGCCAAGGATCTTCAGTCTCTTTACCTGCTCTTCCGGAATAGTTCCATCAGGTTTTGGTCCGATATTCAGAAGCAGGTTTCCGTTATTTGCCACAGTTCCAACAAGAAGTGAGATCAGATCCGGAACAGAGATCAGCTGGTCATCGCCCTCATTTGCATTGTAGCCGAAGGACAAGCCCATTCCACGGCACATTTCCCATTTCTCATTTCGATTTACAGAACCGGATTTGTACTCTTTGGTCAGGAAATCGTGATAACGGCCATTAAAACGATCATTTACCACACCTTCCGGCACCTTATTGTAATAATGTGCAAAGAAATACGGCATCATCTCTTCGCTCTGTTTTGGCCATCCGATATCATTCCAGAAAACGCTCGGTGCGTAATCATCTACCAGCTCATTCATCTGGTTGTAGGAATAATCAGCATATGCAAAGGTCGGGCTGGCTGTTCCAAAAAGGTCATCATCCTCAAAAATAGGATCGTTTGCATACTGCCAGTCGATCAGTCCGGAATAATACAGTCCCATGCGGATTCCTGCATCACGGACAGCTTCTGTCAGCTCACCGGTGATATTTCTCTTCGGGCCCATTTCTACGGAATTGAAGTGGGTATACTTACTTGGGAACAGGCAAAAACCATCGTGATGTTTGGTTGTCAGGACAACATACTCAGCTCCTGCTTCCTTGAAGATCTCTGCCCACTGTTTCGGGTCCCAGTTCTCTGCTTTCCACATTGGGATGAAATCTTCGTATTTGAAGTCTTTTCCATATTTTTCAATATGATGTTCATATGTAGGGCCTTTTCCGATGTTCAGTGAATTGTAGTACCATTCTGCATACGGATTATCCGCGAACCACTCTTTGGAATCAACTTCTCCCAGCTCCCATGTATGTGGCGCAAAAGCCGGCACGGAATAAATTCCCCAGTGGATAAAAATTCCAAATTTACAGTCTTCATACCATTTTGGAACAGTGTGTGTGTTTACAGAGTTCCAGTTTCCTGTGTATCTTTTGTTTTCCATAGTGTAATCCCCATACCCTTTCTGTTATCTGTTATATATAAGTTTTTGCTGATTTTCCTGAATTTTTCTTCTGCCGGAACAGTTCCGGCAATATTCCCCATCTATTCTCCGATAATTTATGATCCGGTAATTTATTCTATCGTGATCTTCAGTACAACCGGCATATCCCCCGCATCAACTGTACCTCTGCCGCAGGAAATATCCAGCTCTTTGTTTCTCGCATATGACGGGTGCAGATCCGTTCCCAGGATCTCGATATCTCGGATCGTAGATTTCAGGAGTTTCATATCGTTTCCAAGAGATTTGATATGGATCTCTCCATCCTCTGGCCAATGAAGGACTGTTGCGTAAATATGATTGCTCTTGCTGGTAAAGCGGATATCCTCAGACGTAAAATGCTTATCATAGGTATCCGTGAAATGACCTTCCGGAACCACCGTCGGGCCTTCTCCAAATACTTTCCAGTATCTGGTTCCGTAAATTGCTTCGCCGTTTACTTTCAGCCATTTTCCCATTTCTCTCAGGATATATGCATCTTCTTCCGGGATCGTGCCGTCCGGCTTCGGTCCGATGTTGAGAAGAAGTGCGCCATTTTTGCTGACTACATCAACCAGATCCAGTACTACATCAGAAGGTTTCTTGTAATCATTTCCGATGGTATAACCCCAAGAATTTTTCGCTACGGAAGTATCATTCTGCCACAGATCCGGTGTGATATGGTCTAACTGGCCTCGCTCCAGGTCATTGACTGCACTACCGTAAACATATGCGTCAAATTTCGCATCAATGGCAGTTTCTTTTCCCCACTGTGCAGAACGGTTGTAATAATATGCCGCAAATTTACGAAGGTATGGTTTCCACGCATACTGCTGGATCCACCAGTCGAAATATACGATAGATGGCTGATATTTATCCACGATCTCACATGTACGTACAAGCCAGTCCTGCATGTGCTCCTCCGATGGCGGATTGTCATAGATATCACTCATATCCCGGGTAATTCCTGCTGCCGGTCCGTACAGATCCGCATATTCCGAATCATTGACATCTGCTTCCGGGATCTGCCGTCCTCCATTAAAAAACCAGTAATGCTCTGCTCTGTGAGAAGAAGCGCCGAGAACCATTCCTTCTTTTTCAACTTCTGTCTTAAGCTCTCCGAGGATATCTCTCTTCGGTCCCATCTCAGCAGCATTCCAGCGGCAAAGATCACTGGCATACATCTGAAATCCATCATGGTGCTCCGCAACCGGAACTACGAATTTCGCACCCGCCTCTTTAAAAAGTGCCGCCCATTCTTTTGGATCAAATTTCTCTGCCTTAAACTGTGGAATAAAATCTTTATAACCGAATTTATCCAGGGTTCCATATTTCTCTACATGATGCAGGTTCTCTTTGGAGCCTTTTATATACATGTTTCTTGGATACCACTCGTTTCCGAATGCCGGAACGCTGTAAACACCCCAGTGGATAAAAATTCCAAATTTGTCTCTTGCGTACCACTTCGGTGTAGGATGTTCACAGAGAGAATCCCACGTATCCGTATATGGTCCCTGCGCGATCACTTCGTCGATCAGGGAAAGATACTCTTCTTTTTTCATTTTGCAGCCCTCTTTTTATATTTTTTGTTCATTTTCAACAGATGCTTATATGTTACCATCAAACTTTTTAGTTGTATACGCTTAACAATTCACAAATAAAACGTTTCGTTTTTGTGCAATATACACATTTCAAAAAAGTAAAAAAATACTCCAATGATATTTTCATCTCAACATCATCGGAGTATTTTATGTTTTTATCTTATATCATGTTTTTATCAGGTATTCTCTTCGATCACTTTCTCGATCCGTTTCTTCACTTCTTCTGCAATCTCTGTGGTATGCATATCCTTATACTCTTCATAATACATCGGAGGAAGGATGTGCACCTGTACCGTAATTCTCTCTGTAGAACCGGTATCAAATGCTTTAAAAGAATCGATCAGTGCAACCGGAACGATCGGGCATTTTGTTTTGGTCGCAGTCTTAAAGCTGCCGCCTTTAAATGTTCCCGGATGGTTTCCATTCTTACTTCTGGTTCCCTCCGGAAAGATCAGATAATTACGTCCTGCCTTTACTTCCCGGATCACGTTGACAATGACCTGCATGGACTGCTTCAGGTCTTCTCTGTCAATGATAAAAGCCTTCATGCAGGCAAAAACCTGCTTCAGGAATGGGATATCTCCCACTTCTTTCTTAGCTACCACAGAAAAAGGAACCGGGCATGCCTTGATGATCGCCAGTACATCAAACAGTCCCTGGTGATTCGGGAAAAACATAAATCCATTTTCTTTGGGAATGTTTTCCTGACCATGCACATCAATGTGGATATTACCACCTTCAATAGCATGCTCATCTACATGTCTCAGGAATGCATATTTCTTCGCTTCCGGATAATCATCCGTATGAGCTGCATACCAGCAAAGCTTGATCCACCAGTAAGGAACAAAGAACAGATTCCTGAATACCATCAGCAAAATTCGTTTCATTCTTGCATCCTCCTGCCTCTGTTTTATCCGTTCAGTTTACCTGCGATCTTATCCTCATATCCCGGATTCTTTTTCAGAAAAACTTCATAAGCTTTCGTATAGTCTGTGTACGTCTTCGTTGTCATAAATTTCTGATAATCTTTTGCAGCCTGCTGGCTGATCTTGTCTGAAATCTCCGAAGGCGCGTACAGATAATACTTTTTATCCTGAACTTTTACAAGGTAGGTACTGATACAGGGATATTCCTGATCGTTTTCCAGTACAAGATTATAACGGATATAGACATACGAATAATTCTTGCTTTCAGAAACAGCTCCACAACTGTCAATATTTACGTCCTTTGCTCCATGGGCCTGAAAATATTTGATCGTGGAAGAAATCTCTGTTTTTGCCTCATCCGATACTTTATCCGCACTGTAACAGCCCTGCATTTTTTTGTCCTTGCCGTCTACCGCTGCTTTGATGTAACCTTCCACAACTCCCTCCGGAGTTCTGTGGCTGATCTTTCCACAGCCTCTGGCTGCCAGAACGATCACCAGCAGGACCAGAATGATTCCCGCCAGTGTCGCAATATGGACAAAATTCAGTTTTTTATTGGAGTATTTCAATTTCTTCACAGATTTTTTTCTGCGTTTTTTCTTTGTCGTCGTCATGACTTATCCTCGAACTATTCTTCTTCACTGCCTGTGACAGCTTCATCTGCGGATTTTTCTTCCCCGTTATCATCGCTCTCTCTGACAGCTTCTTCAGAGTTTGCATCTGCCTCCGGGTCTTTATCTCTTACTTTAGCGATACTTGCAACGGTTACACCATCTGTAAGATTGATCATCTTCACACCGGAAGTGATTCTTCCAAGAACTGAGATGTCCGCACACTGCAGACGGATAATGATACCTTCTGTAGTGATCATCATGATCTCATTCTCTTCGTTGACAGCTTTTGCACCAACGACATTTCCGGTCTTCTCCGTGATCTTGTAGCACTTCACACCTTTACCGCCACGGTTCTGGACAACAAACTCGCTCATTGCGGTACGTTTACCCATTCCGTTCTCAGAAGCTACCAGCAGATAATCTCCCTGGGTATTCAACTGCATGGCTACCACTTCATCGCCATCTCCAAGGTTCATACCTCTTACGCCCATGGACGCACGACCTGTGCTGCGGACATCTGTCTCCTTAAAGCGGATACACTGTCCGTCTTTGGTTACAAGGATGATATCTTTTTCATTGTCGGTAGACTTAACCTCGATCAGCTCATCGTCATCACGGAGAACGATCGCTGTAAGACCTGTCTTACGGACATTCTCATAATCTTTGATCGGAGTTTTCTTTACAAGACCTTTCTTGGTCGCCATCATCAGATAATGACCCTCTTCATATTTGCGAAGCGGGATCACAGCAGTGATCTTTTCGCCCGGTGCAAGCTGCAGAAGGTTGATGATCGCTGTTCCTCTGGCTGTACGACTGGCCTCAGGGATCTCATATGCCTTCAGTCTGTATACACGTCCGGTATTGGTAAAGAACATGAGATAATGATGCGTCGTTGTCATCAGAAGTTCCTCAATATAGTCGTCCTCAATAGTCTGCATACCCTTGATTCCTCTGCCGCCACGGTTCTGGCTGCGGAAGTTGTCAACGGTCATACGTTTGATATAACCAAGCTTGGTCATTGTGATCACGGTATTCTCTCTCGGGATCAGATCTTCTGTGGAAATATCGTATACATCGTATCCGATGGAAGTCTTTCTGTCATCGCCATATTTCTCAGCAATAGCAAGGATCTCCTCACGAATCACACGAAGAAGGAGCTTACGGTCAGCAAGGATTGCCTGGAACTTGCGGATCTTCTCCATAAGTTCTGCATATTCTGCTTCCAGCTTCTCTCTTTCCAGACCTGTCAGTGCACGGAGACGCATATCCACGATTGCCTGAGCCTGTACATCCGTCAGCTCAAAACGTTCGATCAGCTCCTGCTTGGCGATCTGTACATTACGGGAACCACGGATGATACGGATTACCTCATCGATATTATCAAGTGCTTTCAGGAGACCTTCCAAAATATGGGCTCTCTCCTGAGCTTTATTGAGATCATACTGTGTTCTTCTGCGGACAACATTCTCCTGATGCTCCAGATAATACTCCAGCATCTCTTTCAGATTGAGAACCTTTGGTTCCATGCTTCCATGATTCGGAACGAGGGAAAGCATGATCACACCAAAAGTATCCTGCAGCTGTGTATGTTTGTAAAGCAGGTTCAGGATCACGTTGGCATTGGCATCCTTACGAAGGTCAATACAGATACGCATACCCTCACGGCTGGAATGGTCGTTCAGGTCTGTAATTCCGTCGATCTTTTTGTCGCGGACAAGCTCTGCGATCTTTTCAATGAGACGTGCCTTGTTTACAAGGTACGGAAGCTCAGTAACTACGATACGGGATTTACCATTCGGCAAAGTCTCGATATTTGTCACAGCACGGACACGGATCTTTCCACGTCCTGTACGATATGCTTCTTCAATTCCACGTGTGCCGAGGATCGTTGCTCCTGTTGGGAAGTCCGGACCCTTGACGATTTCAAGAAGTTCCTCGATTGCTGTCTCACGGTCCTCCTCCACAATATTGTCAATGATCTTCACAACGGCATTAACGGTCTCACGAAGGTTATGCGGTGGAATGTTGGTCGCCATACCTACCGCGATACCTGTAGTACCATTTACCAGCAGGTTCGGAAAACGTGCCGGAAGTACAACCGGCTCACGTTCTGTCTCATCAAAGTTCGGCTGGAAATCAACGGTATCTTTATTGATGTCAGCAAGCATCTCCATGGAAATCTTGCTGAGACGGGCCTCTGTGTATCGCATAGCTGCGGCGCCGTCACCATCCACGGAACCGAAGTTTCCATGTCCGTCAACAAGCGGATATCTTGTGGACCATTCCTGGGCCATATTAACCAGCGCACCATAGATGGAGCTGTCACCATGCGGGTGATATTTACCCATGGTATCACCGACAATACGCGCACATTTTCTGTGTGGCTTGTCAGGACCATTGTTCAGCTCGATCATGGAATACAGCACTCGGCGCTGTACCGGCTTCAGGCCGTCTCTTACATCCGGCAGAGCTCGTGAGGCGATAACACTCATGGCATAGTCGATGTAAGATTCTTTCATAGTTTTTTCCAAATCCACTTCGTGGACTTTGTCAAAAATATTATCTTCCATTCTTCTTTATTCTCCTAGATATCAAGGTTCTTAACGAATCTTGCATTTTCTTCGATAAATTCACGTCTTGGCTCTACCTTATCTCCCATAAGAGTGGTAAATGTCAGATCGATCTCGGATGTGGCCGCCTCGTCCATGGTTACACGGAGAAGGATTCTCTTCTCAGGATCCATAGTGGTTTCCCAAAGCTGATCCGCATCCATCTCACCCAGACCTTTATAACGCTGGATCTTGTTGTTTCCATCACGTCCGATCTCGGTAAGGATATTGTTCAGTTCATCATCGTCGTATGCATACCATACTTTCTTGTTCTTCTCGACTTTATAAAGAGGTGGCTGTGCCAGATATACATATCCCTGCTTGATCAGTTCCGGCATGAAACGGTACAGGAATGTCAGAAGCAGTGTTGCGATATGTGCACCATCGACATCGGCATCGGTCATGATGATGATCTTGTGATAACGAAGTTTGGAGATATCAAAATCTTCATGGATTCCGGTTCCGAAAGCAGTAATCATGGCCTTGATCTCTTTATCTTGTGATATCTTAATTTCTCAATATCAAAATCTTCATGAATTCCTGTACCAAATGCTGTGATCATCGCCTGAATCTCTTTGTTCACAAGAACTTTATCAAGTCTTGCCTTCTCAACGTTTAAGATCTTACCACGAAGAGGCAGGATTGCCTGAGTTGCACGAGAACGAGCTGTCTTCGCGGAACCGCCCGCGGAATCTCCCTCTACGATGTAGATCTCGCAGTTCTCCGGATTCTTGTCAGAACAGTCTGCAAGTTTTCCAGGAAGAGACATGCTGTCCAGTGCGGATTTTCTTCTTGTAAGGTCACGGGCCTTTCTGGCTGCCTCTCTGGCTCTCTGCGCAAGAACAGATTTCTCAACGGTAGCCTTGGCAACTGTAGGATTCTGCTCCAGGAAAATCTCCAGCTGTTTGCTTACAACGCTGTCTACTGCACCTCTGGCCTCGCTGTTTCCAAGTTTCTGCTTGGTCTGACCCTCAAACTGCGGATTCTCGATCTTAACACTGACGATCGCAGTCAGGCCCTCACGGATATCATCACCGCTTAAGTTCGGCTCGCTGTCCTTGAGAAGCTTGTTCTTACGTGCGTAATCATTGAATGTGTTTGTGATCGCGTTACGGAAACCGGTGATGTGTGTACCACCTTCCGGTGTATTGATATTATTTACAAAACCATAGGTGTTCTCTGTATAGGAGTCGTTATGCTGCATAGCAACCTCTACAGATACGCCGTCCTTCTCACCCTCACAGTAAATGATCTCCGGGTAAAGAGCCTCTTTACTTCTGTTCAGGTAGGTTACAAACTCACGGATACCACCCTCATAGTGGAATACCTTCTCACGCTCCTGGCCTTCTCTCTTGTCTTCCAGCACAATGCGGAGACCCTTGGTCAGGAAAGCCATCTCGCGGAGTCTCTGTTTCAGGATATCGTAATCATAAACGGTCTCCTCAAAGATCTCCTTGTCCGGAAGGAAATAAACCTTGGTTCCGGTAAGTTCCGGATCACAGTCGCCTACAACCTTCAGCGGATACATGGTCTTGCCACGCTCATATCTCTGTTTATATTCTTTACCCTCATGGTAGATGGTAACCTCCAGCCACTCGGAAAGTGCATTTACAACCGATGCACCAACACCGTGAAGACCACCGGAAACCTTATATCCTCCACCGCCAAACTTACCGCCTGCGTGAAGAATGGTAAATACAACCTCAACTGCCGGAATACCAGCCTTATGGTTGATGCCAACCGGGATACCACGGCCATTATCTGTAACGGTAATGGAATTATCCGGATTGATATCTACATGAATCTCCGTACAAAAACCAGCCAGTGCTTCATCCACTGCGTTATCCACGATCTCATATACGAGATGATGAAGTCCACGGCTGGAGGTACTTCCGATATACATTCCAGGCCTCTTACGTACAGCTTCCAGTCCTTCCAGTATCTGGATCTGGTCCGCGCCGTATTCTGTATTCTCTGCGCCCATGTCACTCCTCCTGTTCTTATCTGTCCGGGCGTGTTTGAAAATTCATTTCTGCAGAACCACTTTTCATTTTGCAGAAAGCAATTCTCAAACCCGCTCCAGAAACGTCATTTATACCTGTAAAACAACTGATTTTTTACATATTCGTACAGATTTATTATATCACAAAAAAGCCTGTATTTCCACGCAAAATCATAGGAAATGCTGGTAAAAAAGTATCTTATTAAATGCAATCTCAAAGCATGGGCACAAAACGTTCTTTTCTTACACAAAAATACATATCTACCCTTGTAAAAGTCCAAATTCTTTTAACAGCTTCTTCTGATATTCCGGATCTGATGCAGATCTTATAATATCATCCGTTCTTCCCAGCTCCGCAAGGCACAAAATCAAACTGTTAATACTATGTTCTCCCTGCAACATTCCCTGCTGTATTCCCTGTTGCATTCCCTGTTGCATTCCCTGTTGCATTCCCTGTTGCATTCCCTGCTGCATCCCATCCTTTTTTCCGTCCTGCATCCCCATTCCATACCCCTTATCATAACCAGCCTGTAAACTTTTTCTTATCTTCTCCTCGATCTGATCCTGTATAATCTGATTTAATGCTTCACACATACAATCCGCCTCCCTGAATTTTTCTTCATTAGCCCTTACGATCATCTGCATAACCGCTTCATATAAAGGATTTTTCTGTTTCTCTCTGTACTCATTGAGAAGTCGCTTCATATCCTGCTTATCCTTCATTCTGTCAGTCAGACTTCTCAGCCACAGATTTTTCTCTTTTGATAATTGCTCTGTTACAATAACCTGGATTGGAATTTTCGGTCCTGTTACGTAATAAATTCCATTTTCCATCTTTTTTATCTGACATTTCCAAAACTCCCGCAAATGGCGGAGCATTTTCCTGGGATATGTTCTACTTACCAGAGAGATCGTAATCTCATCAATTGGAATTTCATCCTCAATTACCGTATCTGCTTTGTAGAAAAACGCATATCCGCAAACCTTATAAAAATCATTGATACTTATATAATCCGTCGGACTTTTATACTCAATGATATTATATTTACGGAAGATCCTGCCGATATTCTTATTGATGGGAATATCTTTTTTCTTTTTGATCACAAGTGCATCGATTTCCATAGGCTTTGTTCCAAGCTGATGCTCATTCTCAAAAACTAAATTCTCCCTCTCTGCCTCCAGTTCTATCTGTATATCGGCAAAAAATGCAGGATGCCACTGCAACGGTTTAGAGCTATTTGTTCTGTTTTCATTTACGATCATACACGACTCCTCTGCTCAGATCTTAAGGAGCCTCATCTGAAAACTCCTGCTGAAAAAAATGGAAAAAAGCATGAATTTTCTGAGATGACAGGCGCTCTGCCTGATATATGAAATGTAATAGAATAATTAGATTATTTTAGAAAAATATGCTTTTGATTATTTGATAAAATCAGCTTACCACAATATGGTCTATACTGCAAGCAAATCATTTCGACAAAATCCGCGCAGTACGTTTTATCATACAATCGTACCGCGAAAAATATCTGAAACCAAAAAACTGCATGTCCACTTTTCCACATTCCGGAAAAATGCAACATACAGTTTTCTTAAACATATACAGCTTACACAGTCAAGCAGATATTCGCAACCCCGCAGGGGACTTTCTTGATTCGGGTCAAGCTGGCAGCCTCACCTCTACTCTTCAGAATCCTCTCCATCAAGCAGTGCCTTATAAATATCCCTCTTGGAAACACCTCGATCCTTAGCAGCAAGCTTCATGGCATCCTTTCTGGAATTCCCCTGCTGCTCATACATCGCCACATGCTCCGCAATGGAAATTTCCTCCCAGGAAGCCCTTTTCTCCGCTTCCATCTCGCTTCGGCTTCTGCCCTCGATCACAAGAACACACTCGCCCAACGGCTTCTCATCTTTATAAAAATCCATCAGATCATCAATGGTTGTCCGGAACGCAGTCTCATGCTTCTTGGTCAGCTCCCTGCAAAGAGTCATCCTGCGGTTACCAAGTGCCTCCCTGAGCTCGCCAAGAGTCCGTACAAGCCTGTGAGGCGCCTCATACAGGATAATAGTCCTCGTCTCATTGGAAAGCTCCTCAAGGATCGTTTTCCGCTCTTTCTTATCTGCCGGAAGAAAAGCCTCGAAAGCAAAACGTCTGGTGTGCAGACCAGACAATGTTAATGCTGTAATACAAGCAGCAGGACCTGGAAGTGAAGTCACTTCGATACCTGCTTCATAGCACATAGCTGCGAGTTCCTCTCCAGGATCTGAGATACCTGGAGTACCTGCATCTGTAATTAACGCAATATTTGTACCTGCCAGCATTTTTTCTATGAGAACGTGACCTTTGTCGATCTTGTTATACTCATGATAACTGGTCATGGGAGTTTTTATGTCAAAATGATTCAGCAGTTTAATGCTGTTGCGGGTATCCTCCGCAGCGATTAAGTCCACTTCCCGAAGGGTTCTTAGAACTCGAAGGGTGATGTCTTCGAGGTTGCCTATGGGGGTGGCGCATAAGTATAGTTTTCCGGTTTGTTTCATATTTTCCTCTTTTCTCACTTGGCAGTGGGCTGATTTTTTCCACTTGACCGTGGGGACTGTGTCGCTTAGCCGCGGGGATTTGTTTAAGTTTGGGAACTTTGAAAACCGCAAAGGGGCCGCAAAGCCGCGCCCCCTCTGCACACCCCTTGGGCTTTTTTTTAGTAGTGCAGGGGATTCGGCTGTTCTGATTTGTTGACTTGTGCCTGTATGCTTCGATATTCAGTGTGTTAAGCTGTGCCGATATTGATTTAATTTCTTCGATTTTCTGTGTGTTACGATTTTGAATGGGAATTTGTATGCTTCGGTACTCTGTGTGTTACGTTGTGCCGATACTGTTTATTTCTGCGTTTTCTTTGTGTTACGTTCTTGGCCAGATGCCCGTATGCTTCGATACTCAATGTGTTACTCTGTGCCGATCCGCCACACTGCGATCTCTCGCTCTGAATCTCAGGCGAGGGGAGGCAGGCTGCTGGTGGTGACGTTAGCGGAGCACCCGTCGGGAGACGAGGATAGCTGCTGCCACCGAACGCACTGTCTGAGCGAAGCGAGTTTGCGCGAATGGCAGCAAACCGGCGCCGCAGTCGAGCAGGGTGCGCAGTGTGTCACCACCAGTAGCCTGCCTCCCCTCGCCGTCCGTTCACCAACAGAAGTCACACAACCACCATACCTACCAGCCATCCAGCGCAGCGCCGATGGCTCACCACCTAACACCAAATCACAAAAAATCACTCACACCATCCGATACAACTCCAAAATATCCCGCGTATAACCCCCAGCCCTCTCATAAACCACCAACGGCCTCTCAACCCGAATCCTGGAATTTCCACCCTTACAGGCCTCGATCAACACCATATTCGGCTCCTTATCAATAAACGGATGCACCAGCTGCATCCTCTTAGGCTCCAGCTTATACTTCGTCAAAGTCGCCATCAGCTCCACCAGCCGAAACGGCCTGTGCACCAAGTAAAACCTCCCTCGATCCTTCAGAACCCGCGCCGCCTGACAAGCCACATCATCAAAAGTACAAAGAATCTCATGCCTCGCAATCGCCTTAGGAACATGCGGATTCGTCAACCCATGCTGCCCGATCATATAAGGCGGATTACACGTCACCACATCAAAAGAAGCCGCCCCAAAAATCCCGGCAGCCTCCTTGATATCACCCTCAACGATCCGAACCCTGTCCTCAAGGCCATTAAATCTCACACTACGGTCAGCCATCTCCGCACACTCATGCTGGATCTCCAGCCCCGTAAAATGCTCCCCGTCCGTACGGTCAGAAAGCAAGATTGGAATAATCCCCGTGCCAGTCCCCATATCCAGAGCAACTTCCCCCTTCTTCACCCGGGCAAACCCAGACAACAGAACCGCATCCATCCCAAAACAAAACTTCTTAGGATCCTGGATCACAAACAACCCATTCTGAAGATCATCCACACGTTCACCACTCTTAACAAGATCACTTCTCATTCGGTTTCGAATCTCCCTTTTTAGCCTCTTTCTCCTCGTGGTCAGCAGAACCAGCACCACCCTTACCCTTTTTCTTCTTAGGGCGGAACTTCAGATCACGGACCGGATACTCCTGGATCTCCTTCTCATCATTCACATCCACCACGATCTTCACCATCTGCCGAAGAACATTCACACTCTGAACTGTACCCGTAGTTCCCTGAGACGTCGTCACCGTATCCCCGATACCCGGCAGATTCCGGTTCAGCTCCTCATAAGTCTCCTGCTCATTCTTCAGACAACACATCAGACGTCCGCAGACACCCGAGATCTTCGTCTGATTCAGAGAAAGATTCTGCTCCTTCGCCATCTTAATGGAAACCGGCGCAAACTCCGAAAGATACGTATGACAGCAAAGCGTTCTTCCACAGATACCGATGCCACCAAGGATCTTCGTCTCATCACGGACACCGATCTGACGAAGCTCAATTCTTGTCTTAAACACAGACGCCAAATCCTTAACAAGCTGACGGAAATCAATACGCCCATCCGCTGTAAAATAAAACAGCACCTTATTATTATCAAACGTATACTCCGCATCGATCAGCTTCATCTCAAGCCCATGCTCACGGATCTTCTTTTTGCAGATCTTAAAAGCATCTTTTTCTTTCAGACGATTCTCAGCCTCATGCTCCTCGTCCTCTTTTGTCGCAACGCGGAGAACTTCTTTCAGCGGATGGACTACCTCGTCCTCTTTCACACTGCGAGGTTCCAGAACAACACGTCCATATTCCACACCACGGGCAGTCTCCACGATCACATGATCGCCGACCTTCACCTTGTAGTTCTTCGGATTAAAATAATAAATCTTACCAACGTTACGAAATCTAACTCCAACTACCATTTCCATTCTATTTCTCCCTAATTGTCAGGAACAGGAGCTCCAGGGCAAGTTCGAGATTAACATTGGCGCGGAGACGGACCTTCGTCTTCTCCAGAGCCTCAAGGATTTTTTCGATATTCTCATAAGAACGCTCGCTGGCCTGCTCTCTGATAAAATTAATCTCCTGTTTAAAAACCAGGTTGTCAATTTCCCTTGTTGCCTTAAACATCAGAACATCGCGGAACCAGAACTGGAAAATATCCAGATAATCATTGATATTATTCTTATCAGAAGTCAGAGTCTTTATCGCCTCTGTAAGCTCATAAACCTCCATGGAATTGGCATACTTCAGAATCTTCAGGGCGTTGGCAGTCATATCCGCAAACTCCTGAGAAGTAGCAGCTTCCTTCGCCTTACCAATGCTGCCCTGTGCATAAGATGCATCGATCTCAGCCTGATAATCCGGCACATGAAGATGCTCCATGAGATATTCCTTCACAAGACTGTCATCCACCACTTTCAGATCCAGACGCACACATCTGGAACGGATCGTAGGAAGAAGACTGTCGATATTACTTGTCAGCAATATGATCACCGCATATTCCGGCGGCTCCTCGATGGTTTTCAAAATGGCATTCTGCGCCTGTACTGTCATCATCTCCGCATCCGGAATGATATAAACCTTATACGGACTGCAGTACGGCTTGATATCCACATCATGGACAACCTGCTCACGCACCTCATCAATGCTGATGCTGCCAGGCTTCTCATGAGTCACTGTAATGATATCCGGATGATTCTTACCGATCACCTTCTTACAGGAATCACAGGTCATACACGGTTCAGACTCTCCCGATTCACACTGCAGTGCTGCCGCAAAAGTCCCTGCAAGAAGCTTCTTACCTGAACCTGGTTCTCCTGTAAAAATATAAGAGTGGGAAACCTTCCCTGTCTCTATCGCATTCTTCAAATGCCTGATTATATCGTCATGGCCGATGATGTCATGAAATCCTGCCATAAGAATCACCTCTTTCTGCCTTTTGTGTCCTCCGTTATACCCGGCGGACATCTTTCAACTAATTATAACATAATCTTCTGTATAAAAAAAACTATTTTTCCCTATTGTACAGATTTTATATAATTTATAATTTCCTTCACACATTCATCCAGATTATGATTCTGAAACCGCTTCCATATACCCGCTTTCAGAATATTTTCTTCAGAAAAATCATTCTGGTCCGCCAGAAAACGCCTGCACATCTCCTCGTATTTAGGCACCTCCTGGGTTTTCTCCCGGGCAAGAGCACGCTCCAGACGCTCTCCGTCTTCCACCTCTATATAAACCGGCCACAGCACATCATTACCATAATATTCCCGGAGCCGCACATAAGACTCCAACGTGCCGATTCCCAGATAATTGTCATTTCCCACAGACACCTGTCCGTCATCCGCTGTAAAATATGTCCACGGACCGTAAACAGTCTGATAAGTACGGGCCTCGATCAGCTTCCCGTTCCTTCGAAACTCTTTCAGTTTATTCTCATCTGTAAAAAAATATTCTCTTCCGTTCTCTTCTCCATCCCGGATCGGACGGGTGGTATAGATCACAAGCCGCTTAAGTCCCAGCTCCTGATCCGCCTCCAGCTGCCTGTAAACACTGTCCTTACCGGAAGAACTTTTTCCCATAATGTAAAAAATCTTTCCCACTTTATCTCCTCTGCTGCATATGCGTTACTATACACGCTCTGACCAAATCAAATATACCGCTTATGTCAGTCAGACATTCTCATGGATCAGCAATATGCAGAATTTCCCTGCCAACTACAACTGCCATACATATTACACATCATTTTTCACAACGCAAACCGTCTCACTCGACTGGTCGCTCAGGCCCTGAACCTCAAAGCCCTGTTCCAGGTATCTTCTCACATTTTTTACGAAATGTCCAGAAATCTGTTCCCCTGGAACGATCAGCGGGATCCCCGGCGGATAAAGATATGCAAACTCCGCAGAGGTCCGTCCGATACACTCATCCAGCGGACACCGCTCACTCTCCGCATCCATAGCCTGGGAAATCCGCATAACCTGCTTCATCTTTCCATTCTTCACAGGCTCCTGTTCCACAGCCTCTTCTCTATATTTTAACGCCTCTCGCCGGTCAATCTCTTCAACCGCTTCACAAAGCCGCTCAAAACCTTCTGCCGTATCCCCCACAGCCGCCAGCGCCAGCACATAATTCTCCGCTTCCATCTCCATTTCCAGATGAAACTCCTCCCGGAGGATCTGATGCAGCTGCCTTCCGTTCAATGAACTGTTCACTGTGGACAGCAAGATCTTGGATCTGTCAAAATCAAAAACTCTCTGGCACTCACAAACCTGCGGCGTCACCAGCTGGATATACCTGCACCTGGAAAGACGTCTGCGGGCTTTTTCCAGATTCTCCGTAAACACACGGAACATCTCATCCCCTTCGCGCTCCAGCTTATCCATACACGCATCGATACTGCTCATCAAAATATAGGACGGACTGCTGCTCTGATAAATTCCCAGAAAACGCATCAGTTTTTCCCGGCTCACCCGCTCGCTGCACAGATGGATCACCCCCGTCTGAGTCAAACACGGCAGGGTTTTATGCACACTGTTGATCACCACATCCGCACCAAGCTGCGCCGCAGACACCGGAAAATAATCCGAAAAAGAAAAATGCGCCCCATGAGCCTCGTCCACGATCAGCGGCACGCCATAATGATGAGCGACCGCCGCGATCTTCGCCACATCCGACACGATACCATCATAGGTCGGCGAAGTGATCAGCACCGCCTGGATCTCCGGATTCTCAGCCAGATACATTTCCACACGGCTTGGTGAGATTCCGCCGTTTATCCCCAGTTTTGGATCTTCATGTGGATAAATATACGTAGCACTCAGGTCCCGGAGATAAATTGCATGGTAAACCGCCTTATGACAATTCCTCGCGATCAGGATCTGCCCCCCTTTATCCACAGCCGCAGACACCGCCGCCAGGATTGCCCCGGAGCTTCCATTAATACTGTAAAAACTCTCCGGCACACCATAAAGCCGGGCAACATCCTCCTGGGCCCTTTTCAGGAGATCCTCCGCATGATGCAGGTTATCAAATCCATTAATCTCCGTAATATCCCTCTCCACCGGAAAATCCCCCTCCATAGCCAGCGGATTCCTCTTATGCCCCGGCATATGAAACGGGTAAAAATCACTCCTGCCATACGCTTCCAGTTTTTTATATAATCTTTCTTCCATAATCCACCCTTTTATCCTAAAAATAAAGAGGGGCTATCATTAAACGATATTCCCCTCTTTTTCATCACATCTCAGCAAAATCAATCCTCAGCTCTTCATAAATTCCAACTTTGATCGAATCCTGAAATGTATACTGTTCCGTATCTTCATGTTCAAAATCATAAACCAGTATCTGATTCTTCATCGGGTCCACAATCCAGTATTCCCTCACACCGGCAGTCCTGTATTTAAACAGCTTCGTGTAATAGTCCATACGTCTGCTCGCAGGAGAAACGATCTCGATGATCCAGTCCGGAGCTCCTTTACAACCTTTGTCATCCAGTTTATCAGGATCACAGATAACAGAAATATCCGGTTCTACGTAAGTATTCGTCTTCTCATCCAGATACACCGCAAATGGTGCGGCAAACACCTCGCATTTACCTTTATTTGAATCTATATAATTACCTATTTTTCTGGACAAGATACTTGAAATCCTCTGATGCTTCGTATTCGGCGGCGCCATATAATAAATTTGTCCATCGATCAGTTCCGCTCTTTCGCCTTCCGGCAAAGCGTAAATATCCTCTATCGTATAAACCTTTTCGTTCAACAGTGGCATATTCCACTCCTCTCAAAAACACCTGGTAAAACATACACCTTCATTTCGATCTGCATTCATACTCTCATGCAGCAGCTCCACCTGAAGATTTCCCTGCACACTCACACCTTAAACCGATACCCCACACCCCAGATTGTCTCAATATACTGAGGCTTGGCAGTATTAAACTCGATTTTCTCACGGATCTTCTTGATATGCACCGTAACTGTCGCGATATCTCCCACGGACTCCATATCCCAGATCTCCCGGAAAAGCTCCTCTTTGGTAAAAACCCTGTTAGGATTCTCAGCCAGGAAAGTCAGAAGATCAAACTCCTTGGTAGTAAACGTAGTTTCCTCACCATTGACCCACACACGTCTGGCCGTCTTATCGATCTTAATGCCACGGATCTCGATCACATCATTCTTATGCACATTAGAACCAACCAGACGGTTATAACGCTCCATATGCGCCTTCACACGCGCCACCAGCTCACTTGGGCTGAACGGCTTGGTCATATAATCATCTGCACCAAGTCCAAGTCCCCGGATCTTGTCGATATCATCCTTCTTCGCGGAAACCATAATGATCGGCGTGTTTTTCTCCTCACGGACCTGTCGGCAGATGTCGAAACCGTCCACCTCCGGAAGCATCAGATCCAGAATGATCAGATCAAACTCCTCCTTCATGGCACGTACAAGCCCCGTATCCCCACGGTTCTCGATCTCCACCTCAAAACCCGAAAGCTCCAGATAATCCTTCTCAAGATCCGCAATCGCTTCCTCATCCTCTATGATCAAAATCCTACTCATTAATCGGTACCTCCTGATATTTTCTAAGAACAAAATACATGATCGTTCCGATACCCAGCCGGCTTGTCGCCCAGACCTTTCCTCCATGATCCTCCATGATCTTCTTTACAATGGAAAGTCCGATGCCGCTTCCTCCCTTGGAAGAATTTCTGGAAACATCGGTACGGTAAAAACGGTCAAAAATATACGGCAGATCCTTGGCGGCAATACCCTTGCCGTTATCCTCGATCTCCACCTGGATAAAATCACCCACATCCTTCACACGAAGCTGGATGATCCCTTTCGGCTTCTCCATGTACTTGATGGCATTGCTCACAATATTATGGATCACACGGCGGATCTGCTCACCATCCGCAATGACCTGCACATCCTTCTCCACATAATTGGCATACACAAGCTCGATTCCCTTGGTCTCCATCTCAAGTCCAAGTTCCTCTGCACAATCGGAAAAATAATCCTCCACATTCAGCTTGCTGAACGTATACGGAATACGGTTTGTATCAATCTTTGAATAAAAGGTCAGCTCATTGATCAGATGATCCATCTCATTGGTTTTATTATAAATGGTACGCACATACCGGTCCATCTTCTCCGGCGTATCCGCCACACCATCCATAATACCCTCCACATAACCTTTCACCGCAGTGATCGGCGTCTTCAGGTCATGAGAAATATTGCTGATCAGTTCCTTGTTCTCCTTATCCATCAGGATCTTCTCTTCCGTAGACTCCTTCAGCCGTTTACGCATCTCCTCAAAATCCTGGCAAAGCTGGGAAAACTCATCCTTTCCCTCAACATCCAGCACAAAATCCAGATTGCCTTCTTTGATATTCTGGGTGGCCTTCTTAAGCTTTACCAGCGGAACCGCAATACTCCGATAAATCCACAGTCCTACTGACAACGCAGTAAAAACAAGAATGATCGTCGCAGTCAGAATCATATCCTTAGCCATCAACCTTACTTGGCTGCTGGAAGACTGCGCCAGGGAAATATCATAGACCATCTGGTTGGAATCCACCGTCTGGCTGCTGCTCTCCTGCACATGTCTCGCCTGCGTCTGGCTGAACCCGTAAAGACTGGCGGAAAAAAGAAGCAGCGGCAGCAGGATGATCGCCACAAATCCCACAATAATACGTGTTTTTAACTTCATCTATATCTCCATCCTTTATAATAAAAGCATTCGCATACACGTATTATAACATAAACTATATTACCCATCTCTAAATTTTCTATAAAAAAGCCTCCCTGAACATACAACGAAGCCCCCGGTATTCGCACTACCGGGGGCTTCAATCTTTGTTCTTTTGGAATTATTATTTCTTACAGATACTTCTTCAGAGTCTCAACCTTATCCAGATGCTCCCATGGAAGATCAACATCTGTACGGCCAAAGTGACCATAAGCTGCTGTCTGTTTGTAGATCGGACGACGAAGGTCAAGCATCTTGATGATACCAGCCGGACGAAGGTCAAAGTTCTCACGGATGATCTCAACAAGCTTGGTCTCAGAAAGCTTACCGGTTCCGAAAGTATTCACACTTACAGAAGTCGGATGAGCAACACCGATCGCATAGGAAAGCTGGATCTCACACTTGTCAGCAAGACCTGCTGCAACGATGTTCTTAGCAACATAACGAGCTGCGTAAGCTGCAGAACGGTCAACCTTTGTGCAGTCCTTACCGGAGAAAGCACCGCCGCCGTGACGTCCTGTTCCACCGTAAGTATCAACGATGATCTTACGTCCTGTCAGACCACTGTCACCGTGAGGTCCCCCGATAACAAAACGTCCTGTCGGGTTGATGAAATATTTTGTATCCTCGTCAACCATGTCAGCCGGAATGATCGCGTCAAAAACATATTTCTTGATATCCTCATGGATCTGCTTCTGAGTAACATCCGGATCATGCTGTGTAGAGCAAACAACAGCATCCAGTCTCTTCGGTTTGCCATTCTCATCATACTCAACAGTAACCTGAGTTTTTCCATCTGGTCTTAAGTATTTCAGAGTGCCATCTTTACGAACCTTTGTCAGCTGCTGTGCAAGCTTGTGAGCCATGTTGATGGCATATGGCATATACTCCTCAGTCTCATTGGTAGCATAACCAAACTGAAGACCCTGGTCACCGGCACCGATGGAATCCAGCTCGTCCTCGTTCATATCATCCTCTTTCTGCTCAAGAGCCTTGTCAACGCCCATAGCGATATCTGTGGACTGTTTGTCAAGAGCTGTGATAACTGCACAGGTATCAGCATCAAAACCATACTCTGCATTGTCATATCCAATCTCACGGATCGTATCACGAACGATCTTCTGGATATCCACGTTAGCTTTGGTTGTAATCTCACCCATAACAAGTACAAGACCAGTAGTAGTAGCAGTCTCGCATGCAACACGGCTCATCGGGTCCTGCTCCATCATAGCGTCAAGGATGGCATCGGAAATAGAGTCGCAGACTTTGTCAGGATGACCTTCAGTTACGGATTCAGATGTAAATAAAATTTTCTCCATGTTCTTCTCCTTTTGTAATAAAACAACGGTTATACACATAAAAAACAGCCCGTACAATCCGGACTGTTTAAGTTCTGTAAACAATCCTCTTATTGTTCGATTGCTCGCTCAGGTTGGCACCTTCCTGGATTTCCCGGGGTTGCCGTGGCTTCGCAGATCCTTTGTATCTCCACCACTCTGAATAAAAGGCTATCTTTTATGAAATTTACTGCAACACATACAATATACTTATCATACCAAAATGTCAAGAATAATTTTCGAGAAAAAATATCATCCCTTACTTTTTGAACCTGTATTTTCCCTTTCCATAACCCGCTACCGGCTCAATAACCTCTGCATGTACCAGTTTGGAAAGAAACTTCGAAGCACCAGAATCTTTCAGGCCGATCAATTCCTTAACCACACTCTTATTGAAAATACCGTCATACCCGACCTCTTCAAATAATCGGCAAATATGTCCAGTAGTTTTTTTTGAAAAAGCTATACCCGTTTCCAAAAAAAGCTTCTCAATATCTACTTTTTCATCCCCAATATCCACTTTTTCATTCCCAATATCTACTTTCTTGTCCCCAATATCCACTTTTTCCATATCCAGTATCCCACTGACATGCATCGCTCGATTATGAAGTTCATTCTTCTCATCCAAAAGCAGATTTCTCAGAAATACCTCCAGATACTCCGTTGTCTCATAGATACCATTCTGCAGATTCGTATAATTGGCACGGACAAGCGCATTTCGGAAATACCATGCATTCTCTGCAAAAATATCATTAGTTGCCGAAAAGCCCAGCATTCTCAGATACTTGATAAAAAACACCGCTGTAGTCCTCGTATTTCCCTCTTCAAAAATATGGATCTGCCACAATCTTGAAATAAAAACTGCAAGATGATGAATGATCGCATCCATGGAAAGCCCCTTATAACTAAATTCCTTCTCCTGGGAAAAATCATACTCCAGCGTAGCTTTCAGTTCCGACGCACTGCCATATATAACCGTCGCACCATCCAGCACCCATTCCTTCTTCGTAATATTATAATCTCTGATCCTTCCCGCATGACTGTAAATTCCCTGAAAAAGCTTTCTGTGGATTGAAATATACTCATTTGGCGAAAATGAAAATGCTGTTTCAGAAAGCAGGCCTGCGATCCGTGAAGACACCTTGTCCGCTTCCTCAGTCCGTTCCTCATCAGAAAAATGCACTGGTCGTTCTTCATAATAACTGTTGATAAGATTCTGCGCTTCTTTAATCGTGATCTTTCCCTCAATATTCTGAATAGCAGTATTGATCAGATATTCCGATGTCTTAAGACCATCAACAGCCTGAAGTCCGATTGCCGTACTCCACGCATAACCTTTGCTGGCCTTATCCGGTTCAGACTCTTTCAGATATTCTTTAAACGGGTCCTTTTTCATATCCGCAACCTCTCTCTTATATTATTACTTACTGTCTGTTCTCCAACTCGCATTTACGAGATTATTAACCATTATAACATTTTATTGTCCCAATAGAACTCTGTAAATGTAAAAAAAGAACCGGGCCTCCACATCGCCCGGTTCTTCTCATCCACTATTTATTTTTTCTTCTTTCTCCGTACTCCATAAGCTGCACCGCCACCAACGATGATCGCTGCTGCCAGGATTCCAACCCATACACCGATCGGTGTATCATCGCCGGTCTTTACAGAACGGCTTGTTGTACCGCTGGTATCATTTGGAGTAGTCTTGTTGGTCGTACCATTATTTGGATTCGGAGTTGGAGTCGGTGTCGCCTCAGAAGAAAGACTGTTGGTAATCTCTTTTGTCACAGTATATCGGTTATCATTGTTCAGTGTAACCTCCCCCTGACCGGTAACTGTATACTTAAATGTATTATCATCATCAACCGGATTTCCATCCTTATCCGTCTCCAGAATGGTGTAAGTAACCTCATTGAGTTCCTTATTCGTTGGAAGCTCCAATGTTATATGAACACTACCATTCTGTTTCAGAGTTACTTTCTTCTCAAGATGTAAATCACCATTACTCTCAACGGAGAATAGACCCGCATAGAACGTATCGTCCACTGTAGAAGCAACACCATCGATCAGTACATTCTTCTTGAGGTCGATATATCCGGTACGCCAATAGTCATCCGGAACCGTTGAATAGTAGTTATTTACATAAGCCGCATCCTCCGTAGCACCGCTCTCGCCACCGATCACAAGCTGATTGGAATTCTCCTCACTCTCACCACTTGTCTTCGTAACATTGTAGTAGTAAGAAGTCTGATCATCCACTTTGATCTCCTTACTCTGCTGAAGCGGTTTCCCGTTTTCATCCAGCTCAAATACATAATAGGTACCATCCGGAACATCCGTCCATGTAGCTGTACCACTGGATGCACCCTGGATATGGATATCCTGTGCATAATCATCGCGGAACGGGATCGTACCATCCTCATCCGCAAAAACGCCAACCTTATAAGTTGCATCCTCCGCTTCCAGCGGGATCACATTCAGGTCCTCATCAATGTTGTAGACTCTCTTTGTAACCTGGATCTGTGTCTGCGCCTGCGGATTACTTCCAGACTTCGGATAAGCCGTCACATCATACAGCCAACCCTCATTCTCATCCGCAAACGGAATGGAGATCAGCATCGGAGAAACCGTAACACTGGTGTTCCCATCATTCTGTACCACCAGATACATCCCCTCAGCCAGATCCTCAAAAGTCATATTTCCATTTTCATCCGAAAAATTCGGAATCCCGTCCAGGCCTGCATTGATCACTGCTGTAGCCAGTGTTTCCGCTGCTTCATACCAGCCATCCGCAGTGGTAATGGAATCAAACGCAATTCCCGTTGAAGCCAGCGCTCCGTCCAGCACAAAATGCACATTACCATCAGAAGTATCCACACCACCGACTTTATAAAGCGCCAGACCTACATCCTGAAGCGGAGTCTGTGTAGTTCCATCTTCCGATGTCTGCTGAAGCGTCAACGTCAGATTACCGGTTTTTCCTGCTTCGTAGTCCCCGGCAAAAACCGGCTGCAAAACACTCGTCACCAGCATAGCCGTCAGCATCAGAACAGCCAGAAGACTCCGGAATATTTTCCCTTGCTTTCTTCTATTTTTCATCGCTCTCTACCTCCTCTTTCCTTTCTGAAAGATGCTTCTTTTTCCGTTTTTTGTCCTTATGACGGACGATCAGATAAATCAGCAGTATCAGAACAACAAGCACTGCAGCGCCGCCGGCCAGAACCTTCTTCGGATCCACAACAGCAAGCTTCTGCGGTATCGTTTCGTCATTCTTAGTATCTTCCACCACATATTTCGTCCGAACTCCCCGGACAAGAAGCCTGTGGGTATTAACTCCATAAGGGGTACACGTGATCAGAGTCACATGATCTTCACCCTCAATGATATCCAGGTCACTGGTCTCATCCGGAAGCACCGTCTTGATCTGATCCACTTTGTAAGCAAGATTCTTCCCAAGAATATGCAGGATAAAAATATCTCCCTTTTCCATCTGATCCAGATCTGTAAAAAGCTTCGCGTTAGGAAGACCTCGATGCGCCGCCAGAACCGCATGTGTGCTCTTGCCGCCAATTGGAAGACTGGTACCCTCCACATGACCGACACCCTTCTCCAGGACCGTCTTACTCAGCCCATGATAGATAGCCAGCCTTGCTTTGATCTTCGGGATCTCGATACTGCCCATCAGACCATCGCCATTTGGATCCAGAACCTGATCATAAGGATGACTCAGTTCATACGTATCCTCTTCCTCAAAAGCATCTACAATGGCATTCACCGGATGTTCGGCATTATACTCCTTCGCTTCTTTCCACAGCCTGTCATACTTTTTGTCCGAAAGATCTGTTACCGCTTCCTCGTACTTACTGACCAGCAGGGCATTTCGATACTGGTTCCACATATCACTGATCGTCGGATAAAGGAACACCCCCGCCCCGGCCAGAAACACCAGGCCGATAATGATGTTCAGGACAACATTACTCTTTTTCTTTTTTTTCTTTTTAGCCATAAACTATTTCCTGCATCGTTTTTTGTTCTGAGCAGAATTGATAACCGTAACAAGAATCACCGCGATCACAATTCCGATCACAACACAGAGAGCAAGCATCGGAAGCGTCGGATTGGTGATTCCGGTAACTTTCTTCTCTGATTTCTGAACTTCTTTCGCAGCCTTCACCGGAACTCTGTGTCCCCTTACCAGAAGTCTGTGGGTATTCACCGCATACGGGGTACACGTAACCAGAGTTACATAGTCATCCCCCTCCGTGATTCCCAGGGATTCTGTCTGCTGCGGAAGAACGGTAAGGATCTGATCCACTTCATAGGCAAGAGTCTTACCCAGCACATGCAGGTAAAAAACATCTCCCTCTTCCACAAGATTCAGATCTGTAAAAAGTTTCGCACTTGGAAGTCCTCTGTGTGCCGACAAAATACAATGGGTACTCTTGCCGCCCACCGGAAGACTGCTGCCGAACAAATGACCGGCACCTTTCTCCAGAGACTCATCGGTTGTGTAATGATAGATTGGAATGCTCACATCGATCACAGGAATCTCCACATACCCCATCATTCCATCGCCATTCAGATTCAGAAGAGACTCATATGTACTGTCCGTCTGTCCATCCCTTACGGAAAAAGCATCCGGCACACTTTCCTGTTTGATCTGTTCGTTATACTTCTGTGCTGCCTTCCACATGCTGTCAATCTTCTCCGCATTCTCATCCGAAGAAACACTGCTGCTATAATTACTGATCAGCAAGCTGTCCCTGTACCGGTTCCACGCATCACTGACCATCGGATACAGCAGTATGGACAATCCTATCAGAAACAGCAAACCAAGTCCAATATAATTTCTCTTCTTATTCTTTCTCATAGGTTTCTCCATACTGTTGTATTACCACTCCCGGCCCCCGAAAGGGCCGGGCGGTAATGATTTACTTAACAGATTAATCGGGGATTAGTCTGTTGTGATATTGCTCTTGTTTTGTTGCTTATATTTCAACTCTCAGTCGATAATATTACTTGCATTTTACTATCGACTGTTTTTTATTGAATCTCTCAGGCAATCTTACGATTACTCCTCAGATCCTCTTCTGCGGCTGATGAAGAAAGCACCAGCTGCGCCAGCCATAACTACAACACCGATGATAGTGAAGAGATATGTTCCCATGCCACCTGTGGATGGAAGCTCACCAAGTTTAGTATCTTCTACTTCTATAGTTATATTACGCGTATTTTCTGTGTCTTTTTTAAGTGTCACATTTTCGATGTTGCTATTAATGCTATATCCTTTTGGTGCTTTTGTCTCTGTTATTACATAAGTTCCAGCGCCAAGACCTTTCACTAAAACGGTTCCTTCAGTTGCTTCTACATCTGTTACTGCAGTTTTTTCTGTCATATCTGTATCAGCCGTAACCATTGTATACTCACCTGTCGCAGTTTTTACAAACTGAATAGGATTTTCTTCTCCGTCTTTTTTAATCTGGAAGGTTGCACCCTTCAGTGCATTACCATTAGGATCTTTTTTGTTAATTGTGATGGATCCAGACCAACCTTCTACTGTTGAAGGCTCGCTTCCCTTATTTACAGTAGCCTCATTGGTATAATGTGTATCACTTGTAATAACTGTAGTTACTACAACTTTTACAGCCTGACCTGCATGATCATTGTTCTCTCCGATATAGTTTGAATTAAATGCTACAGTTACTGTTTCATTCTCAGCAGCCGGTAATTTATCTGGTGTCAAAGTATAGTCAGCAGAATCTACAGGGGTATTCATATCACCTACATATACTTTAACATCCTTAATGTACATGCCTGTTGGTTCATCTGTAATAGTGAATTCTCTGTTTGTATCTCCGTTGGCATAACTTGGGAATGTAGTATTAATATCAAACTTTACTTCTTCACCTTTTTTTACAAATATCTGATCACCATTTTCTAAAGTTTTAAAAACCTTATAAGTGGATGCTTTTGCATCAATTGTTTTAGAAGCTGGAACAATCAAATTATTACTATCATAGCCGTAAGGTGCCTCACCCATAACAGTGTATACTGTGTTAGTACCAGTTGCAAGAATCATATACGCACCTATTTCCAGTCCCTCAATTGTATATGATGTCTGATTTGCAGGAACAGAGATTTCTTCTACTGGTTCTGGAAGTGGATTTATTGTTGCTAATGTTCCCCAGTTAATAGTAACTACATGATTAGTATTAGTTGCTCCGCTGGCTGCCCATTTTTCAATAGTCCAATCGCTTTTCGCTTCATCAAAACCAACTACTTTATAAACCTTCAATGTAGTATTATCGTTTGCAGTTAAACCATTTATCGTAATACTTCCTGTTGCCGTTGTAGCTGCTGTATCAGCTGCGAATACTGCTGTGCACATAGACAGTACCATAACTGCCGCCACTAATAATGCACCAATCTTTTTGAATAAATTTTTCATAAGGTTTGCTCCTTTCTTTCTCTGCATTTTTTTCTTTTTCGCCCTTCATTGGCTATTTACAATTAATGTGTTACGACCTCTTTGCTTCTTCCTCCCTTCGTCTATTATTTATAAACAACAGGAGTGCAGTTGCAAGAATCGCTACACCACTGATTGTAAATCCATAGATTCCTGGACCTCCGGATTCTGGTAAGGAATAAAGTTTAGCATTTTTGATTGTTAAAACTTTATTATCTTTATCCAAAGTCCACATCTCATTAATTTCTGATGGCTCTCCATTTTCGCCAACAAGTTCTACATTTCCTAATGTAACTTTGAAATAAATACTGTTACCTAATAATGAATAGCCCTTTGGTGAAGTAATCTCTGTTAACTTATAAAGACCTGACTTTAAACTGCTTAATTCAATTGTACTATCATTCTTTACTTCTACTTCATCCATAACAGGTTCCCATCCTTCATTGCCTTTTATTTCTAACATGAATTTGGAACCATTTAATGGATTATTGTTAACATCTGTCTTTTTCAGATCCAAATTTGTTACTGACTCATTCGTATAAGAAACAACACCTTTCACACCACCAGATGTATAAGTATATGCCGGTTTGCTTATGACATCGATTCCATTTACATCATTACCAAGCACAAAAGTAGCTGACTTAGTATTTTCTGTCTTAGAGTTTTCGCAATCTGTCTCTTCTAAAATATTAAATTCCTTGATAGAGTAACCTTCCGAATCTTGCTCTGTTACAGTATACGTACCTCTCGCAAGCTCCAGTAATGTAAATGTTCCACTGGTTTCTCCAGCTTTAACTACAACATCAACAGATTTTTGCAAAATTTCATTATTATCTTTATTTTTTCCGATTACATTGAATGTAAATATTCTATTTGTTTCTGCTTTTTCTGTCACATTCTTTGTAATCTGAATCTGGCCTTTAATAACATTAATCTTATAAATGCCATAAGGGTTGTTATTATTATCAGGATTTTTCGCTGTCTCAGTTCCAACGAAATGTCCGTCTGTATTATTTTTACTTGTTTCCGTTGATTCTGTTGGAGCAGTATAAGTTACTTCAAGATAATACTCAGTCCCATCATCAAGTGCAGTTTTTATTTCAGACTCATCGATGTTTATTCTGTTACCATCTTTGTCTTTTTTAAACCACTGTAATTTAACTAATGATGTATCATCCTCTTTTTTAGAATCTTTTTCGCTTACTGTACCATTCGTGTAAGATGTTTCTCCCTTAATATTAAATAACTGTTCCCGAATCGCATCATCCATCGGTACTTCATCACTTTTATAGATGGTAATTGTTTTATCATGGACTACCATGTTAACTTTTACATTAACCGTCGGCTGATCCAATACTTTCTCCAAATCTCCTACGCTAATCTTAGAATCAGGTTTGACATTGGTAGGAATATTGTTACCACCGATGAAACTATCTTTGGCTTTTACAGTAATGGTTCTACTCCAGCCGTTTGTTCCATCTGTCGTGTATTTAATGGTCTGATCAGTCCACTGTACCTGATAAGTACCGTCATCACGCTTTGTTACAATTCCACCATTCTCTAATTCATATTTCCCATCTACGAAATTGGTTTCGGTGATAACATTACCTCTATCTACAATTTCAAATCTATTGTCAATCACATCAGTAATTGTTGCACCGGTAATGTCAATGTTCTTACTAATTGTACTACTGATACTCTGGAAGATTTGTGTAAGTGATGCCGCATCATCTGCTGTTTTTGCACATTCTGGTGATGAAGCAATTCCTGGATACGTGTCGTCATCATACGTACCACCAGACAAGAACGTCTTCGCACGTTCCCCTTCGTCATTAAGTGCAAAGCCTATGGTATATACTGTATATGGATCTTTTTTCTTTACCTCATTTCTCAGGCCTGTTCTTAATTCGCTTGCCTGAGCCTCAGCATTTTTCTGTGCTGATTCACTCCAGCTAGAACCACCTCCAGTTGGCTTACCATCGGTGAACAGAACTACATACTTAGGATTTGTATCACCCGCAACATCCAACTTGTTCTTTGCATCCTCAAGTCCTACCGCAGGATCCGTACCCCCATTCGCCTCCAACTTGTTAACGAACTTCTTAAGCTCCGTTACCTTTGCACTATCTGCAGTACCTACTTCTCCCAGACTTACAGAGTTTCCATGATAACCATAGCCGTCGCTACTAAATACAGTAATACCAATTTTACTATTCGGAGATTTACTCGCTGTATCATCTATAAACTGATTTACAGCACTCTTAAGTGCAGCAAGCCGGGTTGAACTAGTTCTTGTATATATTTTACAATTACTATATCTGTCGCTCGCTGCATTATCCGATGAACCCACATTCCACCTATTGTACCTATAAGAATACTTCATCTCCTTATAAGAACCATCCACGTCAATATAATACGTTGTATTACGGTCTAGAAGCTTACTGTTACCTCTTACTTCAGAAGTATTATCAGCAAAATATGTGTACGAATAAAGATCTTTTTTCATAGATCCGGACACATCCAATACCAACATGATATCTGCCACAGGCGTTTTTGTTGAAGTTATGGTACTTGTACTTGTGGATGTTGCGTTAATAGTAATGTCGTAGGTTCTCTGATCCCAGTCTTTCACTTTAGCTGTTTTGCTAGTCACCATACTGGAATTGATAATTTCCTCTGGGGTTTCATTTACAATCGACGTAACTGATTTTCCTGAGCTATCCTTCAACGTTGCTGTCTCATTACCTTCCGTTACATCCACTGTCCATACTTCATTGGAAGCCACATATCCATTAGGTGCCTGAACTTCTTTCATGTAATAAGTTCCCGGAAAAAGCTGGTCAAATCTTACTGTTCCATCTTCTCCAGATGTTGCCGTTTTAAATTCTGTTGTACAGGTATCGTCTGTATACAGTTTGAATATAGCACCTGAAAGAGGGGTCTTATTATCTTTCTTAACTTTAGTAAATGTCAGATTTGCAAGATCCGTTGTTGTAACTGATGAGATTTCTGCATTTGGAAGGGTAAAGTTCATCTTACAGTTGGATAAACCTGCACCTCGTTCCAGATAAAGAACTGTTAGCGTATGCTCTTCATTTTTCTGATCTTTAGTTAATGAAGCTCTTTTGGCATCTTTATTTGATGCACCATTCGCATAGTCTGAACCAAACAATTCTTTCCATAAATCGACATTTGCAGAGGCAGCATCATGGATTCCACCAAGGTCAATAATAACCTTACCATAATCAACTGTACCATCTTCTTTTATCTTTCCACCATCAAGAACGACCCACATATCATCGTCACCCTTGAAACTGTAGTTCAGATCTCCAACGTAATCTCCCAGTTTGAATTTAATGTCATAACGCATTCCAAAATAATAATTATGTTCTCTAGTGTCACCGTCGTCTATATGCGAATCCGATTTTGTCTTATAACTATTTTCATATGACTTTTTAACACTGTCTAATGGAAAGAAATTATTTCCAGTTTCGGAATCATATTGATCTGTTACAACATTTCCACTACCATCTTTTACTTCTTTCAGCGAATAACTGTCACCACTTCTGACGAATCCAAGTTTATAATTCTGATATATCTGTCTTAAATACCTCTGTTCATTTCCAATCTGTACAGTCTTATCTGAATTTACGAACAGTCCCGGTTCCTGATAGTTAAACTTTACTGAACCATCTGAATTTACTCCTTTTAACAGTCCTGTTATAACTGTTGGCTGTTCCCCCTGTGCTGGCTTACCTGTCCAGTCATTAACTATTTTACCATCTTTTGTCCAACTGTATTGATATTTGTCAGAATACTGATGAGTATAAGCTCCCATCAGTATTTTATTTGACGAGATACTCGAATCACTCGAATAACTGTCATCCTGATTTATTGAAGGATATCCATACTTCGAAGCCTGATTATCTGCTACAGCTTTTACCGTATAATCATAGAAAGTAGGTGTTCCAACAGTTGTTCCTGTTGAAGGAGTATAATATACTTTAACAGTTGCATCCTGTGCCAGATAAATCTTTCCTGAAGAATCCGGAGTTGGCGCTGTATCTCCGCTAGTTGTTGTTACTTCTACCCTGTCAATGTCCCAATTAAGAGCTTTCTTACAATTAACCTGCTGACCAACTGTTAAATTTTCCCACTTATCATCTGCATAAATTTTATTATTTGTATCACTGTCATAATGTTCTACTGTAACATTAATAGTTCCACTATCTTTTTTATTTACAATTACATAAGTAGAAAAATGCGTAGTCTCAAACTCAACATCACCATTCTTGGCAACGCTGCCATCCATATTCTCAATATTATCCTCAGCATCTACGTGATAAACATCCGCATCTTTGATCTTCTTCTCATCATTGAGAGATACAGATACCTTCACCGTATTACCCGGCTGAACTTCTTCGCCGTCCACCAGGAATTTGATATCGTAGGAATGGATCTTCTCGATGGCTTTCTTTTCTTTGATTGCTTCTTCTGTGATCTGGTCTTCGGCTTCCTGGCTGAGCTCTACTGGTGTTACGGAAAGCTCTGCGTTGTCCGGAAGGTCTGCCGGATCAGTAAGAGTAACTTTGACATTGACTTCGTCACTCTTGTAATCATATCTGGTGATTTCAGGCTGTGCTTCCTCTTCCTGCACATCCTCTGGCACTTCCTCGTCAGTTCCGACAATCTGCGCCATATCACTTCTTATGTAAGCCTCAGTTCCCTCATAAGAAACCTTATACCATGTTGCTCCGTCTTCTGCTGTTACAGTATCCAGAAGTGTGAGCTGTGTTCCTGCGTTTACAGTTGTAAGAACTTCTGCTTCTGTGGATGGGCTGACACGAAGGTTCGTCTCGTCTCCCACAACCTCGATCAGGCTTGTCTCACCATTCTCGTCTGCTGCCGGAACCTCATCAGGGCTTTCGATATCTTCTGCTGGTTCTTCCTCTGCCGGAGCTTCGGTAGGTTCAACATCCGGAGTTTCCGTCGGCTCAACTGCCGGCTCCTCAGCAGGTTCTGCATCAGGAGTTACCTCCGGCTCTTCTGCTGCCGGTGTCTCAGCTGCATCCTGCTCAGGTTCATCCGAAATATCCGATGCGTCCGAAAATTCCTCTGATGCGATAGATACCTTATCCGCATTATCGTAAACATCTTCTGTATCCTCTGCGACAGCTTCTTCATTTACTTCTGCTGTCTCAGGAGAATCCCACATAACGGCAAAAACAGCTGCGTTGCCAGTCTCAACCTGAAGTGTCTGGATCTGTTTGCTCTCATTGACATTCAGAACCTTCAGATCTTCGTTGGCCTGTAAGGTGTTAACATCAGTATCACCGGTACTGCTGTTATAATGAAGCTTCTCAACGGTTACACTCGTGCTGGCTGCATCGGTAAGCTCCGGTGCTGCCGGTGTCTTATACTCAAAAGTAACTCTGATCCTGCCATTCGGCTCGACTCTGTTTCCATCGCCATCAGCAAAATACACATCATACGCAAAAAAGCCTCGCAGGCTGCTGCCCTTATTAACGGCTGCCGTTGAAAGCTTCTGAGATACTGTATCATAGGATACAGATGAATTCTCATTTACAGTATCAGCTTTCAATGTTGTATTCTGCGGAAGAGCTCCGTCCTCCAACGCCTCTGCTGTTACTTTAACAGAATCATTTTCATATGTAAGCGTAGTCTGTTGCGCCTGTTCTTGTTCTACCTGGTCTGCGCCGCTTACATCCGGTGTCGATTCTTCGGCCGTTGGTTCAGATGTAAATTCACCATCGGTAAATATATCATCCGTTCCATCCCCAAATGCTTCACTTGCGGAGATCGTGTATGCACTCGGCATACAGGATACCATCAACGCCAAAGCCACCATAAATGCCAGGAGTTTTCTGATCTTATTATTCCTTAATTTCTTCATACCTTTCCCGCTTTCCTATGTGTGCATCAACGTGTACTTCTATTTCTTATTACTTTACTTCTGTTTATATTCCTTTCTCCTGAAAAAGCTTCATGTTTTTTAACCGGTGAGTAAATAGGTTACACCTTTTCGATATTTTACCTTTATGTGATTGTAATGTCAATATACCCGGCATTATTGGCATGGTTATTGACATTATCAGATGGTAATAAAAATCAGTCTTTAACTCCTCCTTTTCAACTTGTTCGTTTACTGGTTCTTTTCGTCTGATTTTCAATTAAAATCTGATTATTTGTGTTATTTATTGTACAACACCAACAGTTGTTTTGTAAAGCCCGTTTATATACGAAAAAGTGCCCCCAGGCCTTATTTTAACATGTATTTTTTCATCTCATCTCTCTTCTTAACATTCAGCTTACAAAAGATATCCGTAAGGTAATGTTTGACCGTATTCACAGAGATCCCAAGATGCTCCGCGATCTCCTTATTCGTCCACCCTCCACTGGCCAGCATGGCAATGGAAAACTCCATGGTAGACAGTTCATTGGTAACTTTTTTCTGCGTTTCCGGATTGTGGATAGCCATCCATCCCCTGCTAAAAGAAATCACCCCATCCGTGATCCGTCGGTACGCTTCCGGATCACTCTTTCGGATGCATGCCTCGATCAGGCCACGCAGAAGACCATGATGCTCAATAAAAGGCTCGATAAACTTATCCTTCTCAGCCAGTCTCCACCCCTGCATCAGCTCATCCTCAGCCTCCTGCTTATGCTTCCGGTTGATCATGCACATTGCCATCATACAGCGGATATACGTCATACTGATCGGATAAACCTTCTCCGTCATAAACAAAACAGCCTTACCCATGCCATAAGCACTCCAGACCTCCCCGTTAAGATAAGCCTGATGCGCCACCATATAAACCGCAAAAAGCCTCAACCCCTCCGGCAGACCACCACTGTACTCCCACAAAGAGGGAATCCCCTCCGTAGGAAGATGCAAAAGCACCGCGCCCACATACCCCGCAAAAAGCACAGGAAGCAAAAGCCTCATCCGAAACCTTCGACTTCATAGCCATCTTCACGCAGACCTGAATCCCCTCCAGCCCCCTCCTGGCCGCCGCATTCCCAAGCGTCAGATTGGAATATCCATACACCATACAAGCCGAAAGCCTCAGCTCGATCACCTTACTGGACAGATACTCCCTGGTGATCTCACAACACTCCTCCGCCTGCCCCGTAAAATAAAAAAGCTCCGCCTGGGCAATCCTCCTGATATCCACATCCTCAAACCGCTCAACCGCCTCCCGTGCCTTCCCCGGCTCAAAAGCAGAATTCAAAAGCGGTAACACTGTATATTCACTCATAAACAAATCATCTCCTGTACTCCGGCCAAAATGACCAGGTCAATCAGGCCCCAAAACCAGGCCCCTCACCGATCCGGGAAAAGCCCTCCAACAAATCCAAAAGGCCCCCAAATCTCCATCATCTGTTTAGTAACCATTATAGTCCAACTCCCCCCAAAAAATAAATTCAAAACTTTCACAAAAACTCGACAAAAAAAACACCCCCATCCCACAAAAAAAGAGCCCCCAGGCCCAAACACCCGGGAACTCTCCCAACCTCAAGACTTTTTCATCTCCCTTCGAATCTCCCTTCGAATCTCCCTCAACTCCCTCTCCAAGCAATCCGCTCTCTCCTTCTCTCTCAAAGTATTCACTCTCTCCTCCTTCCTCCCCTGTTCAATTCCCTGCTTAATTCCTTGATTAATTCCCTGCTTAATTCCTTGATCAATCCCCTGCTTAATCCACATCTGCTCAATCTCAAAACTCTTCATATACGCCACCGTCACCTTTCCATCCGCTTTAACAATATCAACCATCTCCTGCATCTCTCGCAAAACATCATTAACCGCATTCACCTCCCTGGTGTCCTCCATAAACCGAAGCAGCTCCATCAACTCCTCAGACACATCCTCATCCGCCCCCTTCGTATTCAGAAAAACCGTCCTAACCCCATCATCATACTCCAATTCCGGAACCTCCACACACATATTCCGAATCGTATACAACATCCTTCCTCTGTCAAACGGATCATACGAACAAATAAAAATCACAAAAACCCTCTTAAGCTTCCCAAAATTCTCCCCCTTCTTCAAAGCTTCCCAAAATTCTCCCCCTTCTTCAAACACCGACTATCAATGATCGCATGATAAAATCTGACCCTCTTCGGCAAATCCCTCAAACTCAAAACATCATCATTATTATCCGGCTCAATATCAAAAACCGAAGAATCCGCAAAAACATCCACTGACCCTTCCTCCGCAAAAACATCAAGCCTCGCCCCACGAAAAACCTCATTTCGTCCACCAAAAGCCTTCTGCGCAACGATCCGCAACTTTCCAATCTCACGCCCAAAGATCACCTGAAGCAACAACTTACAAAACCGTTCACCAATTCCCGGAAAAGTCATAACCGCATTAAACAAAAAATCATCCAGAAGATTCATGTCCTCAAGCCGCTTCCTCTGCATAAGCATCCTCCTTTCACTATGATGGCAAAAGAAAAACCCTCACACAACACCCCGGCTCCTCCCCGCCATATTTACAATCAACCATATGGGGATCAGATAGCCGAACGGCCCAGAATGTTCCCAGATATGTACCCTCAGTATAACCACACCACCAACAAAAGTCAACAAAAACCCTTCGACAAAAAAACAAGCACCCAGCGCAACACCGATGCTCACACTCCACCCTTTCCCCACAAGCATCCAGCACAGCCCCGATGCTCCTCCCTCCCACCCTTCTTCCCTCCAAGCATCCAGCGCAGCGCCGATGCCCATCCCCCACCGTCAGACCACCAGCAAACTCAGCCTTTCCTCCCAGCCGTCCAGCGCAGCGCTGACGGCCCATCCAATCCCCGTCAAACCACTCAATCCTCTCACATTCCAACACCCTCACACCAAACACCCACCCGTTCCACCCCCAACACACAGAACGGACAGTCCGCCAGCGGGACGGCTGCATGGTCGGGCCCGGTGCGTCGGAGTAAGCCGCTGGTCATACTTAGCGCCTGAGGCTCCTGACGGGAAGGTACTCTGCGGCCACCAGCCGCAGAGTAAGCCCCATCTGTCTGAGCCAGGTACGCATCAGCGTACATGGCGAGTTATGGGGCGCCCTGCACGGCAGAAGCCTCAGACGCTTAGTATGCCCCGGCAAAACGACCGCACCAGGCACGACCATGCAGCCGCCCCGCTGGCAGACCGTCCGTTCGTCCCTCCCCGCAAAAAAAAAGAGCCCCCAGGCCCAAACACCCAGGAACTCTCCCAACTATCAAACTCTCAAATCTCACCCAACGCGCAGCCGAAACTTCTGAATCTCCTTCTCACTGGAAACCCTCTCAATCTCAGCCCCAAGACTCCGAAGCTTCTCCTCAAAATTCTCATACCCACGCTGAATATAAACAATATCATCAACAACCGTAACACCCTCAGCAGCAAGCCCCGCGATCACAAGCGCAGCCCCCGCACGAAGATCCGGCGCACTGACCCGCGCCCCAGTAAGCTTCTTCACACCATCAATAATAGCAGAGTTCCCCTCCACCTTAATATTGGCACCCATCCGGGAAAGCTCATCCGCATACTTAAACCGGTTCTCAAAAATACTCTCAGTAACAATACTCGTACCCTCAGCCAAAGCCAGCGTAACCGCGATCTGCGGCTGCATATCCGTAGGATAACCCGGATAAGGCAACGTCTTCACATGAGTCCGATGAAGCGTATGCGGCGCACGAACACGAACCGCATCATCAAACTCCTCAACCTCACACCCGATCTCCTCAAGCTTAGCCGTAGTAGCCTCAAGATGCTTCGGAATAACATTACGGACCGTAACATCACCACCCGTAGCAGCCGCCGCAAACATAAACGTACCAGCCTCGATCTGATCCGGAATAATAGAATACTCCGTACGATGAAGCGTCTCAACACCACGGATACGGATCACATCCGTACCGGCACCCTTGATATTCGCACCCATACTGTTCAGGAAATTCGCCACATCAACAACATGCGGCTCCCTGGCAGCATTCTCAATGATCGTACGACCAGCCGCCATAGAAGCAGCCATCATAATATTGATCGTAGCACCAACAGAAACCACATCCAGGAAAATATGGCTGCCATGCAGATTCTCCGCCTTGGCAACAATAGCACCATGACGGATATCAACCTCCGCACCAAGAGCACGGAAACCCTTCAGATGCTGGTCGATCGGCCTGCTGCCGATATTACATCCACCCGGAAGCGGAACCTCCGCATGCTTATACTTACCAAGCAAAGCACCCAGAAGATAATAAGAAGCACGGATTTTCTTGATAAACTCATAATCCACGCTGAGATTGCCAATCGTAGAACCGTTGATCTTTACAGTAGACTTATCAACACGCTCAACCTGAGCACCGATTTCAGCGATGGCCTCAAGCAGAACATTGATGTCCCTAACATCTGGCAGATTCTCGATCAATATAGTTTCATCAGTCATAATGGCTGCTGACAATATCGCAAGAGCAGCATTCTTCGCGCCTGCAATATCCACTTCTCCAACCAGAGGATTGCCGCCTTTAATCACATACTGTTCCATAACACACCTCTATTATTTTACTCCTCTATGAGCAGAAACTTTCTCTGAATTTACAACGGAAACAAATGTTCCGCAATACCGTTTTTTAGGTCAGTTGTATATTATAACACATATTTCAGATTTGTAAACAATTTATGACGAAAACCTGCCATAACACATGACCCGCAACACTCCAGCATCCCGTTTCCACCAGCCGACAGTTACGCCTTATCTCCCCTGTTCTTCAGTGCATCAAGCACCACCTGGAGACTCCCCTCCAGATCCTTATCTTCCTCATCTACAACAATATCCGCATACTTCTCATACAACACCCGACGTTCCTCATAAAGACTCTCCAGCGTCTGTCCCTCTTTCAGGACAACACCACGCTCCTTCAGATTGCCAAGACGTCTGGCCAGCAATTTCAGTGAGATCTTCAGATACACCACAACACCCTCAGACTTCAGATGCTGCATAGCCTCATCACAGTAAACCACGCTGCCGCCGGTAGCGATCACCGTATTCTCCACCTGGATCGAAGCATTCACACGATTCTCGATTGCCTTAAAGCCATCCGTACCCTCATCCTCGATGATCTCACTCAGAGTCCTTTTTTCCTCCTTCTGGATCAAAAGATCAGAGTCAATAAACTGGTAACCAAGTACCTTCGCAAGTACAACACCGATGCTGCTCTTACCAGCCCCCGGCATCCCTATCAGAGTAATATTATTCATCCTGTGTCCCTTTCTCACTTTTTCTTCCGGCCGTTTTTCTTCTTTACACTGTATCCAAAAGTTCCCACCTTACGGCCACCGGCCAGATACTCTCCATGAGAATAAACCAGAAGCCCTGCATCATTCAGGTGGAACTTGTTGTTCTTATCCATATAAGCCTCATCCGCATGGACCGCAAGCACATCCGCCAGAAACATATCGTGCGAACCCAGCTCTTTCACCTCACGGACCCGGCACTCGATAGAAACCGGGGACTCCCCGATCATCGGTGCAGAAACAAACTGCGCCTTCTCTTTTGTAAGATTCAGCTTCTGAAACTTGTCAACATCCCGCCCCGAACGAACCCCGCAGAAATCCGTTGCAAAAGCCAGCTTTTCCGTTGTCAGATTGATCACAAACTCACCCGTTTTCCGGATCATATCATAAGAATAACGGGAAGGTCGGACAGAAATATAAGCCATCGCCGGATTCGTACACACCGTACCCGTCCACGCAACCGTGATGATATTATCGTTACCCTCACCATCCGTAACACTCACCATCACAGCCGGCAGCGGATAGATCATATTCCCCGGCTTCCAGATCTGTTTTGCCATTTTTTCGGTCTCCTTATGCGTAATCGCTGTTCATCAGCTGAGCAGCCTCCATCATAGCCGGGATCAGCTGTTTCTTCCTGGAAACCACACCCGGCAGACTGAATGCATCCCCGTCCGGTTTCTTCTCAAAAGCGATCTCCGCCATCTGCTGGCTGCCATCACCATAAAACAGAAGCTCCGTAGATTCCTCCAGGATATTCGTCAGCATAAAATAAACGCGCGTGATATCATGACGGCCACACTCACTGACCATAAACGGCATCAGCTTCTCCTTGATCTCCTTAAGCTCCTCGCTGTCCATGGAACTGATCTGTCCCACACCAAAGGAAACATTGCCCTCACCGATAAACTTCTTGTAATCCTGGTAAAAAATCTCCTCAGGAGACTTATCCTTAAGATTACTTCCCGCTGAAAACATCTCCCTGGCAAAATCCTCGATCTTGATCCCTGCGATCAATGCAAGGGCACTGGCAGCGATCTTATCCTTCTGCGTGCAGGTCGGAGAACGGAACATCAGCGTATCCGAAATAATAGCCGCACAGAGAAGCCCCGCGATCTTTTCCGGGATCTCCAGCCGCTGCTCACCATAGATCTCATAAAGGATCGTACCCGTACAGCCCACCGGCTCATTCCGGAAAGAAACCGGCGTCATCGTCTGCAGAGAACCCAGTTTATGATGATCGATGATCTCAAGGATCTCCGCCTTCTCGATATTATCAACCGCCTGGTCCACCTCGTTATGATCCACAAGAACCACTTTCTTCTTGTTCATATCCAGGAAATTACGTCTGGAGATCGTACCGATACACTTTCCATGAGGATTGATCACCGGGAACGCTCTGTGACGGTTTTTGACCATAACCTCCTGGATATCATCAGTAAAATCCTCGGTATTAAACGTCACCATGTTATCCCGCTTCATAACAAAGCTAACCGGGATACTCTGATTGATCAGCCGGGCGATATTAAAGGTATCATACGGAGACCGGATGATCACGATATTCTTCTCATGGGCAAGCTTCACAACCTTCTCGGAAACAACAATGTTCAGCCCCACGATGATACAGCTGACATTCTGGCTGATAGCCTGAAGATGATCCTCCTCACGGTCACCCATGATGATCATATCATTCTCCTCGATATATCCCTCCATCATCTTCGGATTGGCAGTACCTACAAGCACTCTGCCCTTGACAAAATACCCATGGCCATTACCTTCCACCACTTCACCGCCAACAGTCTCAGCGATCCTCTGATACTGCGTCCGCGCATTGGAAAGAAGATAACTGTCCGTAGTATCCATATAAGTCTTCGCGATATCTCCGATCGTCACAAGCCCCTCCAGGCACCCGTCCTTATCACGGATTGGAAGAGAAACGATTCCATTCTCCTGCATCAGATCCCAGGTATTCTTCAAAGACATATTCTTATCCGCCTGAGGACTCACCCGGATATCCATATCCTTCACCTGGGTACCGATATTCCCCAGATAAGCCGGCGGCTGCACGCCAAAACGATTCAGCACATACCGCGTCTCCTCATTGATCTGACCAGCTCGCTTCGGAATATACTTCTTACTCTGGGTAGTCCTGTTTTTAATATCCGCATAAGCGATCGCCGAACAGATAGAATCCGTATCCGGATTCTTATGTCCGATTACAAATATTCTCTCCTGTTTCTTCATTCACATCCATCCTTTTTCATCCAAAAAAATAACAATCAGTCAAGTTTGATATTCGCAAACAGAGAACCAAGAGAAGTAGTAGCCTCTTCCCCGGACTCCGGAAGCTCAAAAACTTCTTCCTCAACTTCCTTCGCCATCAGATCCGACGCCTCCTTGATACTCAGGCTCAGCTTACCATCCTTGATCGCAATAACCTTCACTTTAACCTTATCACCAACACTGACAGCCTCAGAAGGCTTTTTAATTCGTTTCTCACAGATCTGAGAAATATGCACCAGCCCGGAAACACCATTCCCAAGATCCACAAAAGCACCATACGGCTGCAAACTCTCAACCGTACCCTCAGTCACAAAACCAACCTCAATATTGGAGATCTTATTCCTGCGCTCCTCCTCAGCCTTCTCACGAAGAATCTCCTTCGCAGAAAGCACCAGTCTCTTCTTCTCCTTATCAACATCAATCACCCGCACCTGAAGCGGCTTATTAAGATACTCCTCCGTATCCTCAACATAATTAAGCGCCAGCTTAGACGCCGGGATAAACCCACGCACACCCTCAACATAAGCAATGGCACCACCATTAACGATACCCTTCACAACAACATCCAGCACCTCGCCAGACTCCTGAAGCTCTTTCAGCTTATCCCAGGCGATCACATCCGCAGCATCCGCCCTGGAAAGAAGAATATTCCCCTGACCATCATCCCTGCGGAGCACCATAGCCTGGATCTCATCCCCCGGCTGGACCGCCTCTTTAATATTAAATCCCGGTTCCCTGGAAAACTCCTCCGCCGGAATAAAACCCTCAGCATAATATTTAAGATCAAGAACAACTCCCGTCTCATCCACACTAACAACCGTACCAGTGATAATATCACCCTCATCAATCTTCTTAAAAGAAGCCTCCAGCTCCTTCTCAAAATCCTTCATAGACTCCGCCATTTCTTGACCTCCATTCACGCTTCATCTTATTATCATTCACTATCCGGCAATACTTTATGTCTGCTGCCGTATTTTAATCGTATCCATTATAGCATGGCCCAACACCCCGCGCCATAATTTTTTAACATCCCTTCACTCCAGACATCCAGCCCCGCGCCGATGTCCGTCCCCCTCCATCCCCACAAAAAAAGAGCCCTCCAAAAAAGGCTCAAAAAACGAGGAGTGCCCCGGTAGTGGCTTACCGGGGCGATTATTATGAAAAAAATTGTATGTGTAATGATACAGATACACACCATTACAGCGTCTTTCGTAGACGTTCTTTCGAACTGTCTTTATACTACCAAACAAATATGAACAAACTATGAACGTCCCGTGAACTTTTAGCACATTTTCACAATTTTCTTCATTCAATCATTCATTTTTTATAGAAACACCACATTATTTCAAAATCTAATCGTCCTAAATATTGTACAAATTGTACATTTCACATAAACATAACAACAATAACCCCAACAAAAGCGTCACAAAAATCACCCTCTAAACATCCAAAACACACAAATCTAAAAACTTATCAATCTTATCAAATCAGAAACTAACCAACTCTACCGTCTGGAAAGCATCCCCTTAATAAACTCAATAGCCTTCTCAAAAAGATTCTTCACATCAGACTTCGTAACACCCATATCCTTCAAAGTACTATAAGCATCACTCACATACCCCTTGATCTGATCATCACTCACATCAATCCCACGGAACTTACTGATAATATTAACCAGTGACTTCTTATCGTCATCATTAAGACTCACCCCAAAATGATCCGCAGCCTCATCGATTCCCTGAGAAATCTCATCATCAGAAATCTCATTGGAATCAAACAGTCCCTTCACATAAACAATGATATCCCCAACCTTATCCGGATCAGAAGCAAGAGACCCAACCTCATTATCCTTCAGGATCTCCTCCGCCTGACTCATAACAGAACTGGAATCAGACGCCATAACCATCATAGGAGAAGAACAGGAAATAACACCAGCAACAACCAGAGCAGTAAACTTATTCATCATATTAAATTTCTTCATAAAAATCATCCTCCATCAGGCCACCGGCCCATATAAAAAAACAACACTCAACAATCAATACAAATATAAAAAAATTATCAGTTACCTTTCAACGCCCCTCAGTATAACACACCACCCCACCCCGCTGTAAACCTCAATTTTCCCTTTTTTCATCCCCACAGGTCAGAATTTATGTATATCTCAACAAATATATTCACAATCTTTTCATAAATTCAACAAACTTTCCTAACATTTCCTCAGTAGAATAAATATTGTAAATTTTTCATTACTTACTTATGTCTGACACCTCAGACATAACCTCCTTTCTATGACAAGTTATATAAGTCCGGGCAGGAAACCTCTCCAACATTCCCGTCCGGAAACGCAAAAAGAACCCGGAACAGCTGCCCGGGCTCTTTTTGCGTTTATCATATATTATTTTTTCTCATCGTAGATACAGTTGGCAAGCATCGCAAACTGCTCCAGAGTCAGCGCCTCGCCCCTGATATTCAGCGGAAGGCCACACTTGTTGAACACATCCTCGATCTCCTCTTTACTCAGGAAAAAATCTCCGGAATTTTTGATCCCGTTCACAAGCGTCTTTCTCCTCTGGTTAAAAGACGCACGGATCAGACGGAACATGAGACGCTCATCATGCACCTCAACCGGCGGCTTCTCATAACGCGTCAGTTTGATCACTGCGCTGCCAACCTTCGGTCGCGGCATAAAACAGTTCGGCGGTACATTGGCAACGATCTCCGGCTTCGCATAATACTGCACAGCCAGGGAAAGCGCACCGTAATCCTTGGTACCAGGACCAACCTGCATACGGTCTGCAACCTCCTTCTGGACCATAACAGTGATCGAATCCACCGGAACATTCTTCTCAAAAAGCCCCATGATGATCGGAGTCGTAATATAATACGGCAGATTCGCAACCACCTTCACAGGCCTGCCGCCGTTTTTCTCATCTGCGATCTTTTTGATATCCGTTTTCAGGATATCGTTATTGATCACGGAAACATTATCCCAGTCCTTCAGCGTATCCTTAAGGATCGGGATCAGCGAACTGTCGATCTCCACGGCAGCCACCTCTCTGGCAGCTTCTGCAAGATACTGGGTCATCGTACCGATACCCGGACCGATCTCCAGTATAAAATCATCCTTCGTGATACCCGAAGATTCAATGATCTTTTCCAGAACATGCTCATCGATCAGAAAATTCTGACCAAACCTTTTCTGGAAAACAAAATGATACTTTTGAAGGACTTCAATGGTATATTTCGGGTTACCAAGATAAGGTCTGGCCATATTTTTTACCTCTGCTTTTCTTATTTTCAGCTGAAATCCTTTTCCAGAAGTACAGTGTAACCATCACGGTCCACACGCTTCTTGGAACGTTTGAATAATCCGCCCTGAGCTCTCTCCATAGCTTTATCCAGCATGACTTTCACAGTACCGATGCACATCGGCTGGTCCTCTTTCTGGTTGACTCCGATCAGATTATACAGAGCAAGCATGCCCATCTGGTCGATACGGAATCCATTCTCCATGGTGTAGACTTTGGCGAAATTAACAAGCTCATCGTTTGTAAATACAGGAATGTTGATCATAGATGTAAACTTCTTCGCAAGCTTCGGATATCTTGCGATCAGCTTACGCATACCGATCTTTTCGTCCTCCAGGATCACGATCATTCCCTTCGTGTTTCCATTCATAACTTCCTCAAGCTCATCTGCTGTTTCCTGGGAAAGCTGGTTTGCGTTCTCGATAACAAGGAAACCGCCTGCAAGCTTGGATGCGATCTCTGCGATATCTTTTCCGTTGAGATCCTCCGCAAATATATAGGCAACCTTGGAAGCCTCGATATTCAGCTCTTTACAGATCGCCGGGATCAGACTGGATATCAGTCTTGTCTTACCGGTTTCTCTGCCTCCCATAACGATCACATTTCCGGTCTGGGAAGTCTTGTCTGCCGCGCCCTTCTGCACATCGCAGAGAACATCGAGCAGCTGCTCTTTCATTCCCGGAACAGCAACAAAATAGGTGAAAAGCTGCTTCTCTTCATCTGTGAGCTGTTTTTTCCTGGAAACGATCTTTGTGGGATCTTTCTCCGGCTGGATGGTAGCAATGAATTTCTCAAGCTGCTCTTCCTCGCTGAGTTCTTCCTCTTCATCATCCTCTTCCATGCCCGCTTCTTCCGGTTCATCCCCCAGAAGATCTGAAATAAGGGCATCTTCGTCCTCATCCTCATCATCCTGGAATCCGAAGTCCTCACCGCTGTATTCTTCTTCCTCGTCAAGAAGAATTTCATCTTCGATCACAGTAGCCTGTTCCTCTTTTTCCAGTGTCGGAACCTCCGGCGCTTTTTCTTCTGCTGCCGGTTCTTCCACCGGTTTCTGTGCCCCCGCAGGACCATTCAGGAACTCCGCCTCTGCAGCACGAAGATCTTCTTCTGTCACCGGCTCCTCATCTTCATCAAATACGATATCCGGGATCTTTGTCTGGGCCGGATTAGGCTCATCCTCTGCCTGCTGAGCGGAGATCTGCGCCATGATATCCTCGATATCCGCCGCATCCGGCTCCTCCGGAACAAAATCATCCGATGCGATGCCAAGATCTTCGATCTCATCTTCAGCTGTTTCCGGCTGTGTATCTTCTGTCTCTGGGATATCGATTCCCTGCTCTGTGGCAGCAGCCAGGATCGTATCCTCCAGATTAAAATCTTTTGCTTTATCATCCTCGGATTTTTTGCCGACGGTTGCGGCGATATCATCGATACTTCCGAAGATTCCGGACGCATCCGGGATGTCTGCCGAACTGCTTGCATTCTCCGGGTCCACATTGATCATAGATTTCGGGATCTTCAGCTCCGGCATACGGATCGTCGCGGAAAAATCAGGCTTGCCATCCTCATTGAGCGGAACCCCTGCAGGTTTCTCCTCATTTCCGGCAGCCTTCTCTTTCATGATCTCAGCAACGCTCTGAGATAAAGACATCTCTGTAGCCTTCTCAGCCTCGGCTTCTTCTGCCTCCTGATAAGCTTCTTCTTCCTCTTCGTCCTGCTGTTCCTGTGTCCTGGCCTCAAGCTTCACACTTCCGGATGTCAGGTTATCAATACCTGCTGCCAGCGGAATCTCATCCTCTGCCTGCTCAGAAAGTTCTTCCTGATCTTCTGAAATTTCGTCAGCACTTTCAGAACTTCCCTCTGTATCTTCAATTTCCTCAGCGTCTTCGTCTGCATGCCATTCTGACGGTTCTGCTGCGGCAGCAGTCTCAGCTTCCGGTGTTTCCACCTCAGTCTCTTCCGTCACATCCTCAGATCCTGTGGAATCCTCTTCCACTTCTTCATCCTGTGCAGCTTCTTTTTCCTCTGCTTCTTCTGCGGATTTCTTATGTCCGCCAAAGATATCACGGAATCCCTTGGAAAGCTTCTCCTGGAATGTCTCCGCACTGTTCAGATCACGTTCATCATCTACCTGGATGGTATCTGTGACCGGTTTTGCTTCCTCATACTCAGGTTCACCGGATGTTTCCGCTTCCTTGCTCTCCTTGATCTCCTGCGCCTTTTCCGGCGGGATCAGTTTCGGGATAAAACGCTGCTCGTATTTCTCTTTTTCTTCGCCAGTGAGGACACCCATCCGCTGTTTCAGGTCAAGGGCCTTCATCACATAAGTTCCGTCATTGAACCAAAGGATCATCTCATTGCAGAGATCCAGGCATTTCTGCTTGTCTCCTGCCTTGTAATAGAGCTTGGCCAGTTCATAGGACCAGCGCTCCGTAAATTCCTTCTCCTTATATTCCTCAAGAATACGGATCTGTTCGTTCAGAGATGCATTCTTCGCTCTGGCGATCTTATATTTCAGTATATACTGGCTGTTATCATTACCTGCCACTTCTCTGTATTCATCAAAGAATTCTGTGGCTTCACTGATCTGTCCCATCCTCAGGGAAACTTCGATCAGGCGGTAAAGTATGTTCTTGCCGATCGGCGCTCTGTGATAGGCAAGAAGAAAAATTTCCTTGCTCTCTTCATAGCGCTTGTTGGCCGCGTAGATCTCGCCCACTACACAAAGGGTACGGACGTTCTTCACCCGACGCCAGTCGATGCTGTCAACGATCTGCATGGCGCCTTTGTAATCCTGGGCTTCGACCAGCTTGTTGATCTGTCCCAGTTTAACGCGAAACTCCTCTTTATCCAAAATATTCACCAACTTTCCATAATCAGAATCAGTTTACCATATGCATACGGGCTTGTCAAAACCCTTTAGGCATATAAACATGCCCCTTTACCACCTGAAAAACCCTGTTGATCTCGAACTGATGACTGACAAAATCATCCAGTCCTGTACAGGTGATCAGAGTCTGTATATCGTGGATACTTTCCAGCAGATAAGTCTGCCTGCTGCTGTCCAGTTCCGAAAGGACATCATCCAGCAAAAGCACCGGTGTATCCTTGATCTTTTTCTTTACCAGGTAGATCTCCGAAAGCTTCAGGGAAAGGGCCGCGGTCCTCTGCTGCCCCTGGGAACCGTACTTCCGGATGTCAATTCCATTGACCTTTACGCAAAAATCATCTCGATGGGGTCCCACAGACGTCAGTTTCATCCGCAGGTCCCGCTCCCGGTTCTGGAAAAGTTTCTGCTCGAATTCCCCGGCCGTCACACTTGGCTCATAGAGGATCTCAAGCTCTTCGATCCCACCGGTGAGACCCTTGTGGAGCCCCTTTGCGATCTCGTTGAGCTCCTCCACGAACTCTTCCCTCTTTTCGATGATCTTCTTTCCGTAATCAACCATCTGCATGTCCCAGACATCCAGGGTACTTTTCAGTCCGGAGTTCATATAACAGTCTTTGAGAAGACGGTTTCTCTGGTTCACAATGTGATTGTAGCTGGCCAGCTCCGTGATATAAACACCATCCAGCTGACAAAGCTCCGAATCCAGAAAACGTCTTCTCTCGCCTGGTCCATTCTTGATAATATTAAGATCCTCCGGAGAAAAAAACACCAGATTCACCACGCCCAGCAGCTCCCTTGCCTTGCGGATCGGCAGCCCGTTGATGGCAACTCCCTTTGCTTTGTTTTTCCGGAGGTGCATGTCTATTTTGTATGAAAGATCGCCCTTTTTCACCATCATTCGGATATGGGATTCCTCATTCTCAAAGCGGATCATCTCCCGGTCCTTGCTTCCCTTGTGGGATTTGCTGGTGCCTGCCAGATAAACCGCCTCCAGGATATTGGTCTTTCCCTGGGCGTTGTCGCCGTAGAGAATGTTGGTCCCCTGATCAAAATTCATCTCCAGCGACTCATAATTCCTGAAATTATTCAGTCTGATGGATTCAATGTACATTCTTTCACCCGATCACATAAATATCTTTTCCATCGTAGGAAATGGTATCTCCCGGATGGATCTTACGTCCGCGGCGGTTCTCAACCTCACCGTTTACCAGTACCAGACCGTCATTGATGGCATATTTCGCCTCAACACCGTCCTCCACAACACCAGCCAGCTTCAGTGCCTGGCCAAGTTTGATAAATTCGTCTTTAATTCTGATCTCCAATTTTCTTCCCTCTTATTCTCCGGGGGCAATTTTTCCGTTATATTGATCTTTTCTGATCTTCCGGCGGTATTTAAACTCCCCCAAAACACAAATTTTGCCAGGAGGGGGTAATTTAAATACCGCCTCCCGGTAGTTTACGTATGAAATGATTCTCTGGACACAGCCACATCCCGCACAAAATCGGTCATAAACGGTCACACAGTTTTGTTGTATCTGTTTATAACAATCCTGATACCAGCCGTCGGGCTGTACGCATCACACGGACACCGGCATTCTGATCCGTTGGAAAACGCCCCGCTATCAGTCCCATCCCTGAAGCTGGTGCGCCCGTCATTTGTCCATTATATTGCACAAAGACTTATCTTGCCTGATTCTGATTGATGTTTACAGGAAGGATCAGGTAAGTATAGTTCTCCTCGTCATCACGGATAAAGCATGGTGCCTTCGGATTTACGAGATAGATCGTAATGGTTTCATCATCAATAACACGGAGAGCATCGATCAGGAATTTCGGGTTGAATCCGATCATGATATCTTTACCCTCTTTTTCAATATCGATCTCCTCATTCATGGAACCCATTGCGGAATCAATGCGCAGCTCCATATCGTCATCGGTGATGTTGATGATGATCGGTTTTTTGTCAACTTCACGTACCAGAAGTGTGGCACGGTCGATACAATCCAGGAATTCTTTTTTGTTAATTTTAAGTTTTGTTTCATAATCGCTGGAAAGCATCTGATCGATTCTGAAATATTCGCCCTCGATCAGTCTGGAAACTACCATAGTCTGATCAAATTCGAACAGAATGTGGTTTTTTGTGAAGTAAATGCTGACCTGGTCATCCACTTCTCCGGAAAGGATCTTGCTGACTTCACTTAAAGTTTTGCCCGGAACTACCACTTTACGGTCAGAATATTCTTTCTTAAGGGGCATTTTTCGGATGGCAATACGGTGTCCGTCCAGAGAAACTACCTTCAGACAGTTATCTTTAATTTCAAAAAGTTCACCGGTCATCAGTTTATTGTTCTCATTCACTGCAATGGAAAAAATAGTCTGGCGGATCATTTCTTTCAGTGTGTACTGAGAAATGGTCAGTGGTTCATCCTTTTCGATCATTGGTAAATAAGCAAAATCTTCTCCGGATTTTCCAGGAATATTGAATTTTGCTTTTTCGCAGGTAATGGTTGCTGCAAATTTATCATCGGTTTTGATGGTAATGTCATTATCCGGAAGTCGTCTGATGATTTCATAGAAAATTTTTGCATCAAGAGCAACTTTTCCTTTTTCTTCAATAATACCTTCAACAATGGTTTCGATTCCAAGTTCCATATCGTTGGTGGTAAATTTGATCTGGTTTGTGGTTGCATCCATAAGAATACATTCCAGGATTGGCATTGTGGTTTTTGATGGAACTGCTTTGAGTGCGATACTTACACTTTTTAACAGACTTGATTTGGAGCAGATGATTTTCATAGTGTGTATAACTCCCTTTCTGAGTAAATTGTGGTTTTTATAAATATATTTATAGAAAAAATCCGCAGTAACCGCCGTAGGGGGCCAGATTTTGTGAAAAACTCCCGCAGGCCTGATGTTTTCAGGGGTTTTCCGGTGGGATAACTTTGTGTAAAAGTGGTAGTTTCGCATGTGAATAACCCGGGGATAAAATTACCGCCGGATTTTGGCAAAAAAGTTGTACACATCTTTCCACATGCAATCAACACGTTATACACCAGTAATGTGGAAAACTTCCCTAACCTTGTGGATTAATCTTCTTTTTCAATATATCAATGGTATTTTTTAAGTTATCGTCGTTCTGCAATTCGTTTTCGATCTTTTCGATACCGTGCATAACGGTGGTATGGTCACGGTTTCCAAGAGCTTTTCCGATATTTTTCAAAGGTGTGGAGATGATCTCACGGCAGAGATACATGGAAACCTGGCGTGGCATAACGATCTTGGAGTTTCGTTTGTTTCCGCTTAAGTCTGCAGGTGTGACTCCGTAATGTTCGGCAACAACGGAGATAATGTATTCCGGTGTGATTACTTTTTTCTCATCTGGAGAAATAATATCTTTCAGTGCCTGCTCGGCCAGTTCCAGAGTTACTTCTTTTTTCTCAAGTTTGGCTCCGGCCATGACTTTGTTGAAGGCACCTTCCAGCTCACGGATGTTGGATTTGATATTGGTAGCGATATATTTGATAACGTCTTCACTGATGCTGTATCCGTTCATTTCTTCATTTTTATGAAGGATCGCCATTCGGGTTTCGTAGTCTGGCAGCGTAATATCTGCGATCAGACCCCACTCAAACCTTGAACGGAAACGCTCTTCGAGGATCTCCATATCTTTCGGTGGTTTATCCGAAGATATGATAATCTGCTTTTTGGCGCTGTGGAGACTGTTAAATGTATGGAAAAATTCCTCCTGTGTGGATTCTTTTCCTATAATAAACTGAATATCATCGACGAGAAGAACATCGATATTCCGGTATTTTTCACGGAATTTGCTCATTGCCGTGTTATTTCCGTTTCGGATGGTTTCGATCAGTTCGTTGGTAAATTCCTCACTGGTTACATACAAAACACGGCTGTTTTCATCGTGTTCCAGAATGAAATGAGCGATGGAATGCATAAGATGCGTCTTTCCAAGACCGGCTCCGCCATAGATAAACAGTGGATTGTAGGTATCTCCCGGTGATTCGGCAACTGCAAGGGCTGCTGCCTGGGCGAATTTGTTGTTACTTCCCACGACGAAGGTGTCGAAGGTGTATTTTGGATTTAAATGAGCTTCTTCGTAACGTGTATCCTGAACCTGTTTATCATAAGAAGTGTTTTTTTCTGTTTTTTTGGGGAGATCTTTTTCCAGGACGAAGCGAACTTCGCATTCTTCCATGCCTGTCAGCACACAGATCGTAACCTGGAGCGGTATTTTGTAACGTTTACTGATGTAATTGACTCCGATCGCTGCCTGCTCAGAGGGAACAACCACTGTTATCAGCTTTCCGTCAACCTCATAAACTTTCAGCGGCTTAAGCCAGGTATTAAAAGGGACATCAGTCACCTCATATTCAGATTTGACAGTTTGCAGGATCTCCTCCCATTTTTCAATAACAGCGTTCATTTTTTCCTCCCATGAGTATTATAATAACCCCAGTCTGCGACTGGAGACAGATATCCTTTTATATATTACAATGAAAATGGGGTTTTCGCAATGGAAAACCTTGAGATTTTGGGGAAAAGAATGTGGATAATGTGGGGAAATTACTGTGGATTAGGGTGGATTATTGTGGATAAGCGCCCTGGAGGTTTCCATAAGTCGAGAATTGGTGGAAAATGTGGGATAATTATGTGTATAAAATCATCCACCTTAAAAATACCGCAAATAAAGGGTTTTTTTGAAAACGATGTGAACAAACGACCTGAAAAAGTGGATAGATTTCCGGTCAATCCACAAGTTATCCACAAGTTATCCACAAAATGTGGATAATGTTACGTAAACCATAAGCGCTTTCCACATATGAGAAAAAAATAAATACCGTGAGGTGGCGGTATTTTATGGAACCCCTGATTTTATCGGGTTTTTTGCAATTTTTACTTGACGAAAAGGAGGTTTATTTATATAATTGAAACGATGTTCTGAATGATAAGTTATTTCATAACAATTAAAAATAGATAAAGGAGGTGCTTTACCTATGAAGATGACATTTCAGCCAAAAAAGAGATCCAGAGCTAAAGTTCACGGCTTCAGAGCTCGCATGAGCACAAAGGGCGGACGTAAAGTATTAGCTGCAAGAAGATTAAAAGGAAGAAAACAGTTATCAGCATAAGCTGCAAGACCGCATTTATGTGGTCTTTTCTTCTATCCGGAGAAATATCCGTGAGAGCGGAATTTTTTAATTAAGGAGGATTCGTTTGATAAGATCAGAGTCCTTAAAGAAAAATCAAGATTTTAGAGTTGTATATCAGAACGGAACATCATACGCAAATCGGCTTCTGGTGATGTACGTGCTGAAGAATCAGCACATGAAGAATCGTCTGGGAATATCAGTAAGCAAAAAAGTAGGGAATAGTGTGGTCCGCCACAGACTCACCAGACTGATCAGAGAAAGTTATCGTCTCAACGAAACAGATTTTGACAGTAACCTTGATATTGTAGTAGTAGCGAGAGCCGGCGCAAAAGACAAAGGCTTTCACGAGATCGAGAGTGCTTTATTGCATCTGGCAAGAAAGCATCATATAACAGGGAATGAACATGATAAAGAAATTTCTGATTAAGATGATAAGGCTCTATCAAAAATATATATCGCCGATGAAGAGAACGAAATGTCCTTATATTCCCACATGTTCTCAATATGGTTTGGAAGCAATCGAAAAATATGGCGCGTTTAAGGGCAGTCTTCTTGCGGCATGGAGGATCTTGCGATGCAATCCTTTTTCCCACGGAGGCTATGACCCTGTGCCATGAATTATTTTGTGACTGTTCAGCCTTTTTCCCGGGCTGAATAGTTACCGGACTTTTACAATTGAATAAGAAGTCTAGGAGGAAATGAATTTGGAACTGTTTTTAGCAACAAAAACCGGAACTCCTATTATCGGACAGATCGCGTCTGTGATGGGATGGATCATGGATGGCATATATAAGATGCTTGACGGCCTGTTCGGAATCCAGAACATTGGTCTTTGTATCATTATCTTCAGTATTCTTATCTTTGCCTTTATGACACCGCTGCAGATCAAGCAGCAGAAATTTTCCAAGTTAAGTGCGATCATGCAGCCCGAGATCCAGAAGATCCAGAAGAAATATCAGGGTAAAAAAGATCAGGACTCCATGACGAAAATGAACGAAGAAACCCAGGCTGTTTATCAGAAATATGGTGTTTCTCCGACCGGTAGCTGTGTACAGTTAGCCATTCAGATGCCTATTCTGTTTGCACTGTATCAGGTTATCTACCGAATTCCTGCTTACGTTGGAAGTGTAAAGAGCATTTTTACTGGTGTAGTTGACAAGGTGGTAGCTGTAGATGGATACACAGATATTCTGCAGCAGTTTATCACAGACAATTCCATGACACGAGTACGTCTCGTTATGGACAGTGCCGGAAACGCTACAAGCAACTCTGTTGTTGATTTTCTGTATGCACTTTCTCCTTCCCAGTGGAAAGCGTTTGCCAAGATGGATCAGTTTTCAGGATTTTCTGATATGATCACAAGTACTTCTCATGATATTTCCAAGATGCAGGGCTTCTTTGGTCTGAATATCGCAGATCAGCCGCTGTACTATATCACAGAGTTCTTCAAACATAATGGTTCTCTGTTACTTGCGATCGTAGCTCTTCTGGTACCGGTACTTGCATGGGCAACACAGATGCTGAACCTGAAGCTTATGCCGCAGGCTGCAACACAGACTGCTGACGCAGGTGATCAGGCCAACGCAATGGCAAGCTCCATGAAGACCATGAATATGGTTATGCCTCTGATGTCTGCTTTCTTCTGTTTCACATTCCCGGTAGGTCTTGGTATTTACTGGATCGCCAGTGCCGTTGTACGAAGCGTGCAGCAGCTGCTCATCAACCGTCATCTGGATAAGATGAACATTGATGATCTGGTTAATGAGAACATGAAGAAGATCGAAGCGAAGCGTGCGAAAGAAGGACTTCCGCCGCAGAAGATCACAAATCAGGCTCATCAGTCCGCAAGAAACATCAACAAACCTGTAATTAATAAAGGTAACAGCGGAAATAACGGTGCTTCCGACAGAGCACATAAAGTTGATGCAGCTTACGAGAAGGCAAGAACTGCGAAACCAGGAAGCATCACAGCCAAAGCTAATCTCGTAAGAGATTTTGATGAGAGAAATAAGAAGAAATAATCAGGAACGGAGGGGTTCGTAATGGAGGATTACATTCAGTTTTCAGCAAAAACAAAGAATGAAGCTATCACAAAAGCGTGTCTTGAGCTTGGAACTTCCAGTGACCAGCTTGATATTCAGGTTATCAGTGAAGGCAGCTCCGGATTCTTCGGAATTGGCAGCAAACCTGCCATAATCAAAGTTCGCAGAATCGAGCCAGTTTCTGATATGCAGGAGATCGATGATCTGGTAGAGTCCGTGAAACTGGACGCTATCAAAGAAGAGAAGAAATTAGAAAAGCCTTTTACTCCAAATGTAAAGAAAGAATCTGCACCGAAAGCAGCTCCTGTAAAGGAGAAGAAACCGGTGAAGACAGAAGCTGTACAGGCGGAGAAAACATCCGAAGAAGCACCTGTAAAGGCAGCTGCGCCGAAGGAAAAACCGGCAAGGGATTTCCAGGGCAAAGCAAAACCTGCACGTGAAAAACAGCCGAGAGCTCCAAAAGAGCGTCAGCCGAAAGAAACACGAGAGAGAGCACCGAAGCAGGGCAGACCGGTGGAGATCCTTACCGATCCGGAAAAGATCAAAGAGGTTGAGGAGAGAGCAGTCGTATTTCTTCGTGATGTATTCGGCTCCATGGATCTTGGAGAAGTGGAGATCACATCGAAATACAATACAACAGACGGTTCTCTGGATGTAGATTTTGAAGGTGAGGACATGGGTATCCTCATCGGAAAAAGAGGCCAGACACTGGATTCTCTTCAGTATCTGACAAGCCTTGTTGTAAACAAAGGCGAGTCTACCTACATTCGTGTCAAACTCGATACTGAGGACTACAGACGCCGCCGTAAAGAAACTCTGGAAAACCTTGCAAGAGGAATCGCCTTCAAGGTAAAGAAAACCAGAAAACCGGTAGTTCTGGAGCCGATGAATCCATACGAAAGAAGAATCATCCACGCATCTCTGCAGGGCAACCGCTATGTAGAGACAGTCAGTGAGGGAGAAGAACCTTACAGACATGTAGTGGTAAAACTGAAACGTAATAATTACTGATTCAGTGGTAAAAATATAAGCCGCATCCCGGAGCGTTAAGCTCCGCGGGTGCGGCTTGTTTTTTATAACAAACCTAAAATTAAGCATTGCAATCTCCACGACAATTCTTTATAATCATTGAAGAGCAAATAATAAAGAATATTTCTGCAGCGGACATCCGGAATGCAGAGATCAGCTTTATAAATATAGAAACTGACAGAAGATGTTATTCTAGGTGAAAGCGTGAATAACACGTGTTTTTTGCGTGTAAAAAGCTTTTCCGGAGTAACATTTTTGCGTTTAACCGGATAAACTGTGCAGCAGTTATTCAGTGTAGAATTATATAACAGAACTGCATAACGGATGCGATATTTTATCCGCTTAATAAAGGAGAGTGAACAATGGAAGAGACAACGATTGCCGCGATTTCCACGGCCATGAGTGCTTCGGGAATCGGGATCGTCAGGATCAGTGGCCCGGAGGCTTTTGAGATCGCATCCAGAGTATACCATTCCAAAGGTGGAAAAAAATCTCTGGAAAACGTTCCAAGCCATACCATTCATTATGGATATATCTATGATAACGAAGAAATGGTAGATGAAGTTCTGGTCATGGCCATGCGCGCACCAAGAACTTATACAGGAGAAGACACCATAGAAATCGACTGCCATGGCGGTGTTCTGGCCATGAAAAAAGTACTGGAAACCGTGCTGAAAAACGGCGCAATCATCGCAGAACCAGGCGAATTTACCAAGCGTGCATTCCTCAATGGAAGGATCGATCTTTCCCAGGCAGAGGCCGTTATGGACGTAATACAGTCCAAAAATGAGTACTCATTAAAGAATTCTGTAGGCCAATTAAAAGGTTCAGTCCGAAAAACCGTACAGCAAATCCGAGAAAAATTACTGTACCATATAGCGTACATTGAATCAGCATTAGACGACCCGGAACACTATGATCTGACAGGATATTCCGAAGAATTAGAGCAGATCGTAGCAGAAGAAAAAGAAAAAATACAGAACCTGTTAAAAACAGCCGGAGACGGAAAAATCATCCAGGAAGGCATCCGAACAGTCATTCTGGGCAAGCCAAACGCAGGAAAATCATCCCTGCTGAACCTGCTCCTGGGAGAAGACAGAGCCATCGTAACCGACATCGCAGGAACCACCAGAGACGTACTGGAAGA